>NZ_JBBKVV010000076.1:0-20596 GCF_037968635.1 Phenylobacterium sp. | reverse complement strand
CATCAGCCGAGTCGGGCGTGAGCCCGGCGATTGATCTCCAAGGAGAGGCGTCACATGACCAAGCTCAATGAACTGAAGCCGCGCGAAGGCTCCACCAAGAACCGCATGCGCGTTGGCCGCGGTGAAGGTTCCGGCAAGGGCAAGACCGGCGGCCGGGGTGTTAAGGGCCAGAAGGCGCGCTCCGGCGTCGCCATCGCTGGCTTCGAAGGCGGTCAGATGCCGCTGCACATGCGCATGCCAAAGCGCGGGTTCAACAATCCCAACGCGCTGAAGTTCGCCGAAGTGAACTTCTGGCGTCTTGAGCAGGCGATCGCCGCCGGCAAGCTCGACGCGAAGAAGCCCATCGACGCCAAGGTTCTGGTCGCCTCGGGTATCGTGCGCCGTGAACTGGATGGCGTCCGCCTGCTGGGCAAGGGCGCCCTGACCTCGAAGCTCGACATCACCGTCCATTCGGCGTCCGCAGCCGCCAAGGCCGCGGTCGAAAAGGCCGGCGGCAAGATCACGACGACGGCCCCGGCCGCCGCCGAATCGGCTGAAGCCTAAAGCTTGCCTGGCCGCCCCATCCCCAAGCCGGGGAAGGGGCGGCCACGCCAGATGACACCGCCGGTCGGACGCCCTATGTACGACCGGTCTTAAAGCTTCGGGGTACCCTATGGCTTCGGCCGCCGAACAGCTCGCCGCCAATATGAACTTCGGCGCCTTCGCGAAGGCGACGGAGCTTCACAAGCGTATCGGCTTCACCATCATGGCGATGGTGGTCTACCGGCTGGGGACCTACATCCCGATCCCGGGCATCGACATCAACGCCTTCGCCAGCGCGTTCCAGGGCCAGTCCCAGGGCATCCTGGGCATGTTCAACATGTTCTCCGGCGGCGCTGTCGAGCGGATGGCGATCTTCGCCCTGAACGTCGGCCCCTACATCTCGGCCTCGATCATCGTGCAACTGCTGGGGACGGTTTATCCGCCCTGGGAAAAGCTGCGCAAGGAAGGCGGGGAGGCGGGCCGCAAGACCCTGAACCAGTATACCCGCTACCTGACCGTGCTGCTGGCGCTGCTCCAGTCCTTCGGGATCGCGGTGGGCCTGCAGAACAGCCAGGGCCTGGTGAACAATCCAGGCGTCTTCTTCCTGGTCTCCACGGTCGTGACACTCACCGGCGGCACCCTTTTCCTGATGTGGCTTGGCGAGCAGATCACCAGCCGGGGGGTCGGCAACGGCGTCTCGCTGATCATCTTCGCCGGCATCGTGGCGGTCTTGCCGCGCGGCATCTTCCAGATGTTCTCCATGACCCGCACCGGCGCGCTGCCGGCCGTGGCCCTGTTCCTGATCACCGCCCTGGCCATCGGCGTCGTGCTGGTCATCGTCTTCATGGAACGCTCGCAACGCCGTCTGCTGGTGCAGTATCCAAAGCGCCAGCAGGGGAACCGCATGTTCGGTGGCGACACCTCGTTCCTGCCCCTGAAGATCAACACCGCGGGCGTGATTCCGCCGATCTTCGCCTCGTCCCTGCTGCTGCTGCCGGCGACGGCCATGAGCTTCCTGGCCAATGCCGACCTGCCGTCCTACCTGCAGTGGATGCCCACCGTGGTGGGCCAGCTCCAGCATGGCCGTCCGGCCTTCATGGTGCTGTACGGCGCGCTGATCATGTTCTTCTGTTTCTTCTACACCTCGGTCGTGTTCAATCCGGATGACACCGCGGAAAACCTGCGCAAGTACGGCGGCTTCCTGCCCGGCATCCGACCTGGCAAGCGCACGGCGGAGTATCTGGACTTTGTCCTGACCCGCCTGACCGTCGTCGGCGCGATCTACATCACCATCGTCTGCCTGCTGCCGGAGGCGTTGATCGCCTTCTACAACGCGCCCTTCTATCTGGGCGGCACCTCGATCCTCATCGTGGTGAGCGTGACGATGGACACCGTGACCCAGATCCAGTCGCACCTTCTGGCCCACCAATATGAGGGCCTGATCAAGAAGTCGAAGCTGCGCGGCGGACGCGGGCGCTAAAGCCCGCGCCGTCAAATTGCGCCGGCCATGGGGATGGCCGGCGGGAGGGGACATTTAAGTCATGAATTTGATCCTGTTCGGACCGCCGGCCGCCGGCAAGGGCACCCAGGCCAAACGCCTGGTGGACGGCCGCAACATGGTCCAGCTTTCCACCGGCGACATGCTGCGCGCCGCCATCGCCTCAGGCTCTGAGCTCGGCAAGAAGGTGGCGGGCGTGATGGAGCGTGGTGAACTCGTTACCGACGAGATCGTCATCGCCCTCATCGAGGAACGACTGCCTGAGACCGAGGCCGCCGGTGGCGCGATCTTCGACGGTTTCCCGCGGACCCTGGCCCAGGCCAAGTCCCTGGACCAGATGCTTGCCAAGCGCGGCAAGCAGATCGACCTGGTGATCCGCCTGAAGGTGGATGACGCGGCCCTGACGCAACGGATCGCCGGGCGCTTCGCCGAGTCCGGCCGGCCCGACGACAACCCGGAAAGCTTCAAGGTCCGTCTGGCCGCCTACAACGACAACACCGCGCCCCTGCTGCCCTACTACGAGGGTCAGGGGAAGCTGGTGCAGGTGGACGGCATGGGGGCCATCGACCTGGTCGCCGGCGCCATCGACAAGGCCCTGGACGCCCTGCGCTAGGGGCCGGCCTATCTCCGCTCGTCCCGGCGAAGGCCGGGATCCAGGTGAAGCCCTCTCCGCTCTGCGGGGCGGGCGCGATCCCCTGCGTCCCTCTTGCCGGCGCCCAGGATGAATCTGGGTACCGCCCTTCGCCGGGATGAGCGGAGGGGGAGCGCCCACAGCGAATCTCCCGCAATTCCCGTCAGAATCGATTCGAGACGCTCCTTTTGCGCCTGGACCGCGCCGCGCCGACTTGTTTTCGCCGCGAAAGGAGGATGATCATCGGGTCATTCCCCCATATTGGCCTCGGGGGAGGGCGCTCATGGCGCGCAGGAGCCGAAAGAAGGCCATTTTCCCGCGCTTCCGGCATTGACGGAAACGCAACTGTCCCTATAACGGGCCGCTTCCGCGAAACGCGCGAGGGACGTGCCGTATCCCATCTTGGGTCGGGGCGTTGTTCGCGCTTCTCTGCGTGACCAGGAGAATACCCCAAGTGGCCCGCATCGCCGGCGTAAACATTCCGACTAACAAGCGCGTCGTCATCGCGCTTCAGTACATCCATGGCATCGGCCAGGCGAAAGCCGCCGAGATTGTCCAGAAGGTTGGCATCGAAGACGCTCGTCGCGTCAACCAGCTGACGGACGCCGAGGTGCTGCAGATCCGTGAAGCCATCGACCGTGATTACACGGTGGAGGGCGACCTGCGTCGCGAGACGGCGGTCAACATCAAGCGTCTGATGGACCTGGCCTGCTATCGCGGCCTGCGTCACCGCAAGGGCCTGCCGGTCCGCGGGCAGCGCACCCACACCAACGCTCGGACCCGCAAGGGCCCGGCGAAGCCGATCGCCGGCAAGAAGAAGTAAGAAAGCTAGTCGATGGCCAAGGAACCGGCGCGCGTTAAACGTCGCGAACGCAAGAACATCACCTCGGGCGTGGCGCACGTGAACGCCTCGTTCAACAACACCATGATCACCATCACCGACGCCCAGGGGAACACCATCTCCTGGTCTTCCGCCGGTACGATGGGGTTCAAGGGTTCCCGGAAGTCCACTCCCTATGCGGCCCAGATGGCTGCTGAGGACGCGGGCAAGAAGGCCGCCGAACACGGGGTGAAGACCCTTGAAGTGAACGTTTCCGGTCCGGGTTCCGGCCGTGAATCGGCGCTTCGCGCGCTGCAGTCGGTGGGTATGACGATCACCACCATCCGCGACGTGACCCCGATTCCGCACAACGGTTGCCGCCCGCCCAAGCGTCGGCGCGTCTGAGTACCGAAGTACTGCTATCCCCCTTCGCCGGACCGCGTAAGCCGCGTCCGGCGATCCTGCGTTCGAGGGACACCTATCCGTGATCGAAAGAAACTGGAACGAGCTCATCCGTCCCGAAAAGCCGCTGATCGAGACCGGCGCCGACGCGAACCGCAAGGCGCGCTTGGTGGCCGAACCTCTCGAGCGCGGCTTTGGCGTGACCCTGGGCAACAGCCTGCGCCGCGTTCTGCTCTCCTCCCTGCAAGGTGCGGCTGTGACCGCCGTGCAGATCGACGGCGTCGTGCATGAATTCTCCTCGCTGGAAGGCGTGCGGGAAGACGTGGTCGACATCGTGCTGAACATCAAGCAACTGGCCCTTCGCATGCATGCCGAAGGCCCCAAGCGCATGACCCTGCGCGCCACCGGCCCCGGCACGGTGACCGCCGGCCAGATCGAGGCCGGGTCCGACATCGAGATCCTGAACCCCGACCATGTCCTGTGCACCCTGGATGACGGCGCCCAGGTGCGCATGGAGTTCACCGTGCAGAACGGCAAGGGCTACGTTCCGGCTGAGCAGAACCGTCCGGAAGACGCCCCGATCGGTCTGATCGCCGTGGACAGCCTCTACTCGCCGGTCAAGCGCGTCGCCTATCGCGTCGAGCCGACCCGTCAGGGCCAGAGCCTCGACTACGACAAGCTGATCATGGAAGTCGAAACCAACGGCGCCATCTCGCCGGTGGACGCGGTGGCCTATGCCGCCCGCATCCTGCAAGACCAGCTGCAGATCTTCATCACCTTCGAAGAGCCGAAGAAGAAGGTCGAAGGCGAAGCCAAGCCGGAACTGCCGTTCAACCCGGCGCTGCTGAAGAAGGTCGACGAGCTCGAGCTCTCGGTCCGTTCGGCCAACTGCCTGAAGAACGACAACATCGTCTACATCGGCGACCTGATCCAGAAGACGGAGGCGGAAATGCTCCGCACCCCGAACTTCGGGCGCAAGTCGCTGAACGAGATCAAGGAAGTGCTCGCGGGCATGAACCTGCATCTCGGCATGGACGTCCCGAACTGGCCGCCCGAGAATATCGAAGAGCTGGCCAAGAAGTTCGAAGACCAGATGTAGGAAGATTTGAGCGGTCGGGCTCTTAGCCCAGCCGCTCATCGCGCTGACTTCGGGCCGCTTTAGGCGGCACGGGCCTGATGAAGCCGCAACAGCGGTGGAGGGCTCCGGCGCTTCGTGTTGACCCAGGCGGGAGCAGGCTGGGACTTGATCAGGTAAGGGCGGCTTTCCGAAGATCGGAAGCGTCCAACGGGCCAGACGGCCCAGGAGATATGAGATGCGCCACGGTAAAGCCCACCGCAAACTGGGTCGTACGTCCGCCCACCGCACCGCCATGTTCGCCAATATGGCGGCGAGCCTGATCAAGCACGAGCAGATCGTGACCACCCTGCCCAAGGCCAAGGAACTCCGCCCCGTGGTCGAGAAGCTGGTGACGCTCGCCAAGCGCGGCGACCTGCACGCCCGTCGTCAGGCCATCAGCAAGGTTCGCGACGTTGAACAGGTCGGCAAGCTCTTCGCCGTCATCGGTCCCCGCTACAAGGCCCGCAACGGCGGCTATATCCGCGTCCTGAAGGCCGGCTTCCGCTACGGCGACAACGCGGCCCTGGCCGTGATCGAGTTCGTCGACCGCGATCCCTCCGAAAAGGGCAAGGACTCCGGTCCGGTGCAGGAAAATTCCTTCACCGAGGACTGAGTCTAGCGGCCATCCAAGTTCAGAAACCCCGGACAGCAATGTCCGGGGTTTTTGCGTTTTGGCCCGGCGGGCGCACTTGACATATGATTACGGAAATATAGAAATATTGGGGAAATCGGAATTCAATCCGGGAGGTTGCCGTGGCCCAAGCTGCCGTCAGTTCCACCGTCGTCTATCGCGATCCCATGGCGGCCCTCGACTGGCTCGCCAAGGCTTTCGGCTTTGAGGTCAGCTTGTTGCTGACCGACGCCGAAGGCAATGTCGCCCACGCCGAGATGAGTTATCTCAGCTGCGGCATCGGGGTCGCCTGTGAGTGGGCGGCGCCCCAGCTGGGCGGCGCGCGCATGCGCAGCCCGGTCACCCTCGACGGCCAGTGCAGCCAGTTCATCGGGATCGCCCTGGTGAGGGGGCTCGACGCCCACTGCGAAACCGCGCGAGCCGCGGGCGCGAGGATCACCGAGGAGCCGGCCGACCAGTTCTACGGCGCGCGCTCCTATCGGGCCATGGATCCGGAGGGCCACGTCTGGACCTTCCGCCAGGAACTCAGGAAGGTGTCGACAGCCGAGTTGGAGGCCGCCAGCGGCCTCACCTACAAGGTCGGAGGCGACGCATGACCCGTCCGGCGATCAGCCCGGTGATCTGGTACCGGGATCCCCGCGCAGCCCTGGCCTGGCTGGAACAAGCCTTCGGATTCGAGACCACGTTGGTGGTGGACGACGGGCATGGCGGGGTCATGCATTCGGAGACCATGATCGAGGGCGGGGTGGTGATGGTCGTCGGGCCGCCGCGCGACAAGGCCACGACCCCCATCGCCTTCGGCGGCCGCGCCACCCAGTCGATCCACGTCCAGCTCAGTGAAGGGATCGACGCCCACTGCGAGCGGGCGCGCGCCGCCGGCGCGAAGATCGAGCGGGAGCCGGAGACTCAAGCCTATGGCGATCGGGTCTATACCTGCCTGGATATGGAGGACCATCCCTGGTCCTTTGGTCAGACCGTGGTGGCGCTGAGCAACGACGAGGTGGCCAGAGTCACGGGCCACGACATCACCACTTCACTCTAACGGAGCACGACCATGGCACGGATGAGTTCGGCCCTCTTCTACCAGGACCCGAGGGCGGCCATCGACTGGCTGCAGAAGGCCTTCGGCTTCGAGCTGACCATGCTGCTGGAGGCCCCGGACGGCGGCGTCGCTCACTGCCAGATGGGCTTTGGCGACAGCATTGTGATGATCGGAACGGAGTGGACCCAGGATCACAAGAGTCCCAAGTCCATCGGCGGCAAGAATACCCAGACCGTCAGCATCCAAATCGACGACGACATCGACGCCCATTGCGCCCGCGCTCGCGCGGCGGGAGCCGATATCCACGCCGAGCCGGAGACCCAATTCTACGGCGACCGCACCTATCGCTGCCGCGATCCCGAGGGGCACATCTGGAACGTCTCGCAGACCGTCGTTGTGGTCAGCCGCGAAGAGGCGGAGGCCGCCAGCGGCCTGAAGATCACGGGCTGGGTCTGACATTGCCCGTTTCCGCGCCCCTCGACCGTACGCTGGCGGCCCTCGCCGACCCCTACCGCCGCCAGGTGGTGGACCTGTTGAGCCAGAGGCCGCGGCAGGCCGGAGAACTGGCCCGGGAAGTCGGCGTGCCGGGGCCCACCATGAGCCGCCACCTGCGCACCCTGCGCGAGAGCGGCCTGGTGGAGGAATCCCACCCACCCTTCGATGCGCGGGTGCGCATCTATGCCCTGAGGCCCGAACCCATGGTGCATCTGTTGCGCTGGCTGGAGGAGAGCGAGCGGCTGTGGAGTGAGCAGCTGACCGCCTTCAAGGCACACGTCGAGAAGGCGCCGTGACCTCGAAGGTCTTCGTGGCGCTGCGGGTAAAGGCGACGCCTGAGCGGGCCTTCGACGCCTTCGTCGGCGAGATCGGGATGTGGTGGAGACCGAGCCCGCTGTTCCAGACGACGCCCAGGGCGCCGGGGGTGCTGGCCTTCGAGCCAGGGGAGGGCGGTCGGCTGACCGAGACCCTGGCCAGCGGAAAGGTCTTCGAGATCGGCCGCATCACCGCCTGGGATAGGCCGCACCGGCTGGAATTCTCCTGGCGGCAGGCCAGCTTCCCGCCGGAGCTCAAGACCGAGGTCGAGGTGCGGTTTGAGGCGGTTGGCGATGAAACCCGGGTCAGCATCGAGCATCGTGGCTTTGACCACGTGCCGGCGCAGAACGCCGCGCGCCACGGCTTCCCCGACCAGGTGCTGCTGATGCGGCTGGCGGAATACTGGCAGGCTCAACTCGCCGGACTGCAGGACGCGGCGACCTAGCGCGGTTGTACGAGTTCCGGTTTTGTTTCAAAATGCGCGGCGGGGGGATTTGAGATCATGAGCGACGGGACACCCACGGCCGCCGGCCGCAAGGCCGCCTTCGGATTCGTCTTCGCCTGCGCGCTGATGAACGCGGTGTCGTTCGGGATCATGATCCCGGTCCTGCCCAACCTGATCAAGAGCTTCACCGGCGGCGACACCGCCGAGGCGGCCCAGTGGAATGTGGTGTTCGGCTGCGTCTGGGGGATCATGCAGCTGTTTTGCGGCCCGATCCTGGGGATGCTCAGCGACCGGATCGGGCGCAGGCCGGTCCTGCTGATCTCGCTGTTCGGCTTGGCCGTGGACTTCATGTTCATGGCCTTTGCCCCCAACCTCGCCTGGCTGTTCGTGGGTCGGGTGCTGAATGGGCTGACAGCCGCAAGTTTCTCCACCGCCAACGCCTATGTGGCCGACGTGACCGCGCCGCAGGACCGGGCCAAGGCCTTCGGCTGGATGGGCTCGGCCTTCTCCTTCGGCTTCCTGGTGGGACCGGCGCTGGGCGGGTTCCTGGCGGAGTTCGACCTGCGGCTGCCGTTCCTGGTGGCCGGTGGCCTGACGGCGATCAACTGGCTCTATGGCTATTTCGTGCTGCCTGAATCCCTGCCGGTGGAGAAGCGCACCACCAGCTTCGACTGGAAGCGGGCCAATCCGATGGGGTCGCTGGCCTTTCTGCGAGGGCACGGGGACCTGCTGGGCCTGGCCGGGGTGGGCTTCCTGTTCCAGCTGGCGCACACGGTGCTGCCCTCGATCTTCGTGCTCTATTCCGGCTACCGCTACGGCTGGAGCCCGGGGATCATCGGCCTGACGATGATGGCGACGGGCCTCCTGGGAGTAGGAGTCCAGACCCTGCTGGTAGGGCCTGTAGTGGCGCAGATTGGTGAGCGCGGGGCGCTCTTGCTGGGCGCCGCCGGCGGCTGCCTGGGATTCGCGCTCTACGGCTTCGCGCCGACGGGCTGGTTCTATATCGCCTCGGCGCCGGTGTTCGCCCTGCTGAACTTCATGCAGCCGGGGCTACAGGGGCTGATGACCCGCCGGGTGGGGCCGACCCACCAGGGTCAACTCCAGGGCGCCAACCAGAGCCTGCAAGGCATCGCCTCGGTGCTCGGCCCGATCATGTTCGGCACCATCTTCGCCTGGTCGATCCGGCATGATGCGACCCTGCATGCGCCGGGCCTGGCCATCTACCTGGCCGCCTTCCTGCTGCTGATGGCCCTGCTCCTGGGGGTACGAGTCGCCCATGCGCCGGCGGCGGCTCCCGCGGCCGCTTGACGGAGCGCGCAACGTCTCTACCGTAAGGCGATCATGGCGACGACGCAGACAGAGACGATGAGGGCCTAGGCGCCGGCGACCGGCTGTTGGCCGGAGCCTGTTCGCCTCGCGACCGTCTTTCCCCGACTGCTCCGGCGGCCGGCGCTTCGAGATATTTCATGACCTTGCCACTCGACCCCAGCCCCCATTCGGGGGCGCCCGCGCGCACCGCCGTCCGCAAGGCCGGCCTGCCGTTCATCGCCATCACGATCTGCCTGGACGTGGTCAGCCACACCATGGTGTTCCCGGTCCTGCCGCGGCTGGTGGAGGAGATGGTGGGCGGCCAGGTCTCGTCTGCCGCACGCTGGGTCGGGGTGCTGGTGGCGGCCTGGTCGGTGGCGCAGTTCTTCGCCGCACCGGTGATCGGCATGCTGAGCGACCGGTTTGGGCGCAGGCCGGTGATCCTGATCTCAATCTTCGGCCTTTCCATCGACCTGGCCATCATGGCGTTGGCGCCGACCCTCGCCTGGCTGCTGCTGGGGCGCATCCTCTGCGGTCTGACCGCCGGCGCGCAGGGGGCGGCCATGGCCTATGTGGCCGACATCACCCCCCAGGAGGAGCGGGCCAAGAGCTATGGCTGGCTGAACGCCGCGGCGTGGACAGGCGTGATCCTGGGCCCGGCCCTGGGCGGGCTGTTGGGCGCCTGGGACCCGCGCGCGCCGTTCTGGGCCGCCGCCGCCGTGGCGCTGGCCAACGGCCTCTACGGCTTGATCGTGTTGCCGGAGTCCCTGCCCAAGGAGCGTCGCGCGCCCATGCGCTGGGCCAACGCCAATCCGATCGGCTCGCTGAGCCTAGTGTTCTCCCGGCCCGGCCTGCCGGCCCTGGCGCTGATCCTGCTGCTCTTGTGGTTCGCCATGCACGCCATGAACAGCGTCTTCGTCCTCTACACCGCCTACCGCTATCAGTGGGACCCGATGGCGCTGGGGATCTTCTGCAGCGCGCTGGGGGCGGTGAACATCGTGGTCACCAGCCAACTCACTGGACGCTCTGTGAAGTGGCTGGGGGAGCGCAAGGTGCTGATCGGCGGTCTCGCCTTGCAGGCCATCGGCTTCACCGCCGTGGGGTTGTCGCCCACGGGGTTCTGGTTCTGGATCGCCAACCTGCCGATGGCGCTCTCCAACGTCGCTGGTCCCGCCCTGCAGGCCATGATGACCGCCAAGGTCGATCCGGACGAGCAGGGACGGCTGCAGGGGGCGATGATGGGCGTGGGCAGCCTGACGGGCCTGTTCGGCCCCATCGCCTTTACCCAGATCTTCGCCCTGGCCATCGCGGCGGGGCGGGGACCTGGCTGGTCCGGCCTGACCATCCTGGCTGGTGCGGCTCTGACCCTGGTGGCCTGGAGCCTGTCCCTGGCCTTCGCCCGCGATGTGCCGCCGGAGGCCAAGCCCGAGTGAGCTTGCCAAGCGCTCCTGTTTCAACGGAACTCAAGAGCGCTTACAGCCCTGCCATCATTGCGCCCGAAACCTCGTCAGAGTCCGGCGACGTTTCCCCGCTCGGAGAGCCCATGCGAGCCCATCGCGTCCTGATCCCCATCCTGGCCCTGCTGGCCGCCTGTTCCGACCCTGCGGCCAAGTCCAAGGCTCAGATCCCTCAACTGGTGCAGCCGACCCGCGCCGCGCCGGGGGATTCCATGACCATGAAGATGTCCTTCGCCCCTGTGGTGAAGCGTGCGGCCCCGGCGGTGGTGAACATCTCGTCCAAACGCCTGGTTCGGCAGCA
Organism: Phenylobacterium sp.; assembly: GCF_037968635.1. Lineage (GTDB taxonomy): Bacteria > Pseudomonadota > Alphaproteobacteria > Caulobacterales > Caulobacteraceae > Phenylobacterium. The sequence continues at coordinate 9,612 of NZ_JBBKVV010000076.1, read as the reverse complement.
GTCCGATCCGTTCTGGCAAATGTTCGGCATGGGCGCGCCGCGCGAGCGGATCGAGGGCTCCCTGGGATCGGGCGTCATCGTGCGCAGCGACGGGGTGATCATCACCAACAACCACGTGGTGCAGGGCGGGCAGGAGATCACCGTGGCCCTGGCCGACCGGCGCGAGTTCCCCGCCAAGCTGCTGCTGGCCGACCCGCGCACCGACCTGGCGGTGCTGAAGATCGACGTCGGCTCCGAGCGCCTGCCGGTCATGCCGATCGACGACACCGGAGAGGCCCAGGTGGGCGACCTGGTGTTGGCCATCGGCGACCCCTTCGGCGTCGGCCAGACGGTGACGAACGGCATCATCTCGGCCCTGAACCGCACAACCGACCCGAATGGCGACTCGGCCAACGCCTATATCCAGACCGACGCGGCGATCAATCCTGGCAATTCCGGCGGCGCGCTGGTGGACATGGACGGCGACCTGATCGGGGTGAACAGTTTCATCCTGTCGCGGTCGGGCAGCTCGTCGGGGGTCGGTTTCGCCATCCCGGCAGCCATGGTGAAGCGGATCGTCGAGACCGCGGCCGGCGGAGGCCAGGTGGTGGTGCGGCCCTGGTTGGGCGCGCGAACCCAACCCGTCACCGGTGATATCGCCCACAGCCTGGGCATGACCATTCCGTCGGGCGCCCTGGTGGCCGACCTTTGGCCCGGCGGCCCCGCCGCGCGCGCGGGGCTGAAGCCGCAGGACGTGATCCTGTCGGTGGATGGCAAACCCGTCGCCGATCCAGCCGGGGTCAGCTACGCGCTGGGTTCCAGCCGACCGGGCGAGATTCTGAAGCTAGGAGTGCTACGCGACGGCGCCAACCTGACCCTCAACCTGAAGGCCGAGGCGCCTCCCGCGACGCCGGCCAGGGACGAGCGCGTGATCGCTGGACGCAATCCGTTTGACGGGGCGACGGTGGTGAACCTGTCGCCGGCCGTCGCCGATGAGCTGGGCCTGGATCCGTTCTCTGGCAAGGGCGTCCTGGTGACCAAGCTGGGTCGCGGCTTTGCGATGAACGCCGGCCTGCGTCCGGGCGATATCGTGCGCAAGGTCAATGGCCGTGACATCGGTTCGGTGCGGGACCTGGTGGGGGTGGTCAGCAGCAATGGCGGCCAATGGCAGGTGACCATCGTGCGGGCCGGCCAGGAGATCACCGCCAACTTCCGGACCTAGGATCGGCTTCTCCCTCCCCATGACGGGGAGGGAGGGGTATATCCCCTTACATGGCCGACCTCTTCGAAGCCGCGGGTCTGACGCCGCATGCGCCCTCACCGCTGGCGGACCGTCTGCGGCCGCAGAGGCTGGACGAGGTGGTGGGGCAGGATCACCTGCTGGGGCCAGAGGGCCCGATCCGTCGGATGGCCGAGGCCAGGCGGTTGTCATCGATGATTCTCTGGGGGCCGCCCGGCACCGGCAAAACCACCATCGCCCGACTGCTGGCCAAGGAGGCAGGCTACGAGTTCCAGCAGCTTTCGGCGGTGTTCTCCGGGGTCGCGGACCTGAAGAAGGCTTTCGAGCAGGCCAAGATGCGGCGCTCGGCTGGGCAGAGCACCCTGCTGTTCGTCGACGAAATCCACCGCTTCAACCGCGCCCAGCAGGACGGATTCCTCCCCTTCGTCGAGGAGGGGATCGTCACCCTGGTGGGGGCGACCACCGAGAATCCTTCCTTTGAGCTCAACGGCGCGTTGCTGTCGCGCTCCCAGGTCTATGTGCTGAAGCGCCTGGACGACGAGGCGCTGACGACCCTGTTGGCCAAGGCCGAGGCCCATGAGGACAAGACCCTGCCGCTTGAGCCGGAGGCGCGCGACGCGCTGGTGGCGCTGGCCGACGGGGATGGACGCTATCTGCTGACCCTGGCGGAGACCCTGTTCAACATCGGCACGGCGAAACCCTTGTCGATCAAAGCGCTTGGGGAAATTCTTCAGAAGCGAAGTCCGGCCTACGACAAGGACCGGGAGGAGCACTACAACCTCATTTCGGCCCTGCATAAGTCGATCCGGGGCTCCGATCCCGACGCGGCGCTCTACTGGCTGGCGCGAATGCTGACCGGGGGGGAGGACCCGCTGTTCATCGCCCGGCGGCTGATCCGGGCGGCCATGGAAGACATCGGCGAGGCCGACCCCATGTCGCTGGTTCTGGCGAACGCGGCCAAGGACACCTACGACTTCCTGGGTTCGCCCGAGGGCGACCTGGCCCTGGCGCAACTGGTGGTCCATCTGGCCGCAGCGCCCAAGTCCAACGCTGTATATGTGGCCTATAAGGCGGCGATACGGTCGGCCAAGGAGACCGGTTCCCTGATGCCACCCGCTCACATCCGCAACGCGCCCACCAAGCTGATGAAGGACCTCGGCTACGGCAAGGGTTACGCCTACGACCACGACACCGAGGAAGGCTTCTCGGGCCAGAACTACTTCCCCGAGGGGATGCCGCGTCAGCGCTTCTACCAGCCCAAGGCCCAGGGATCGGAGGCGCGGATCAAGGAGCGCCTGGAACGTTGGGCGGCGATCCGGGCCGAGCGCGAGGGCAGGTGAGGTCTCCGCCCAAGTCCAAGGCTGAGCCCAGGCCGGCGGCGCTGAGCGCTGATGAGATCGCCCTGGTCCGCAGCCTGGTGATCTATGAGGACCCGCATATCCTGGCCCTGAACAAGCCTGCCGGCCTGTCCAGCCAGGGCGGGAGGGGGCAGGTCCACACCCTGGACGAGATGCTGTGGGCCTTCGCCAAGCCTGGCAAGTTACGGCCCCGACTGATCCACCGGCTGGATCGCGACACCTCGGGGGTCATCCTGACCGCCAAGACCAAGCCGGCGGCAGGGTTCCTCGGCAAGGCCATGATGGTCCGCAAGTTTTCAAAGACCTACCGCGCCATCGTTACGCCGGGTGCGCCCGATCCGGCGGGTGGGACCATCGAGCTTCCCCTGCGACGGGATGAGGCGGGGCGAGAGGCCTTCATGCGGGTTTGCCTGCCCGATCACCCTGACGCCGAGACCGCGAAGACCCGGTACAAGACACTGTCGTCCAACGCCTTCGCCGCCCTGCTGGAGTTGTCTCCGGAGACCGGGCGGATGCACCAGCTTCGAGTCCACCTTGCCTCGATAGGCCGACCCATCTCGGGCGACGCGCGCTATGGCGGGGCCTTGGCGGTTGGCGGCCAGCCCGTACCGCGCCTGATGCTGCACGCCGGCGCCCTGTCGTTCCCGCACCCGGACGGTGGGACCAAGCGGCTCGAGGCGCCGACGCCGCCGGACATGGCCGTTGTTCTGGCGGGGATCGGGCTCGCCGAACCCTGATCGGAACGCTGGCGCCGCCAGGCCGTTGTCTCGGCAAGCCCCGGAAGTCCTTCGACTTTCGCCAGAACCCGAGACCGCCTGATGAAACGTCTTCTGCTCACCGCCGCCCTCTGCGCCAGTCTCGGCGCCTGCGCCAGCGCACCCACTGTCTATACGGCCGCCAATGGGCCGGAGGCCGTGGGATTCTCCTCCTATCGTATTGAACCCGGTCGCTATCGCGTCACCTTCCGGGGAGGGCCGGGCGGATCTCCCGAACAGGTTGCCGACTACGCCCTGCTGCGAGCTGCCGACATCGCCCTGGCCGACGGCTATGACTGGTTCCGGGTCTCGGATCGAATGCTGCGTCAGGCCGGGAACGCTAACGGGCCTCGGGTGTCGTTGGGCACGGGCGGTGGCAGCTACGGCCGGGGCGGCGGAGTCGGGATCGGTCTCGGAACCAGTTTTGATCTCGGCGGCGGGCCGTCGCTGGCCCAGACCATCGAGGTGGTGATGGGCAAGGGCGAAAAGCCGCCGGGCGCGGATGTCTATGACGCCCGGGGCCTGCGCAACGCCATCGGGCCGAGGACCTAGGCGGCGGGTTGCGCCAGGGCCGAACGTGCGCCCCTTAGTGAGGCGTGGGTGAAGCCCGCCACCTCGGCGACGTCCAGGTAGCCCTCTGAGGCCAGGCCATGGATCATCAGAACCGGCGCGCGACCGCGCGCCTGCGAGGCGATGGTCAGCATGTGAGCCGCAATCTGGGTATCGCTATTTCCAAGATCGACGGCCGAGATGGTCAGGCCCTGTAGCCGCGCGCCCTTCGCGGGGCCGACGGCGTCTCGGCCCGGCTGCAGTCGAACGAGCACGCCCTTGCAAAGCTGACCGACAAGGCCGGTGACCTCGAGAAGCCGGGCCTCCGGCGTGCCGCGATCCACATCGATCAGTTCGACCATGACACCGGTTTTCACCCGCTGCGGTGGCAGGCCCTCGGTGCCGATCAGGCCCTGACGGCCCTTTCGGGTGGATAGCGTGCGGAAGGAGAGCGGCAGAATCAAGGGCGGCTGCGGCGTGTCCCCGGCGCCGGCGAACAGGGCGGCGTAATCCAGGGAGGCGCGGTCAATGAACGCGATGTCGTCATCCGAAAGCTTGGCGAAGGCCCGCGCCGGGATCGTCCGGCCGCTGGCGATGTGGGTTACGGTGGGCTCTATCCGCAGGGCGGCGGTGACCTTGTGGCGCAGGCTGACGGCCTCCTCGAGGCTGAAGTCGATGCGCAGGTTCTGGCCAGAGGCGGTGACGAAGGAGATCGGGTTGCGGCGGCGTTCCTCGGCCGGATCGACCGCGGCCTGGCAGGCCGAGACCGCGATCACCTCCACGGCCGGCGCCGTGCGATGGTCCGTGACGCGGGTGAGGTCGATGTCCGTGCAGGCCAGTTCCTCGCCATTGATGGCGCTGACGGCGCGAATTTTCATGTCGGCGGGGTCTGCGACACCCAGGAAGAACAGCAGCGCCTCCTCCAGGATCTTCAGGCTGACGGCCTGGGCCGCGACCCCCTCCTCGGAGGTCATGGCGATCAGGAAGTCAGTCTCGTCGACGCGATGGCGAATGTCCTGATAGGCCAGATGCTCATCGAACTTTCTGCCGAGATAGGCCCAGACGGCGTCCCGCTTACGAGGCCAACGGTCGCCGGAACGTTTGCGTATGGCCTCGACGCTGATGATGGTGACGCAACCACGCTCGACCAGATCTGTGCCGGCCAGACGATCAAGCGCCGCCGCCGCGCCGCCGGCGGTGATGCGTTCAATGCTGCTGGACTCGTCAGAAGACACGCAAGGCGACCAATAAACCCACTCTGGGGAGACACTATCGCCGCCCATACTTAACCAGGCGTTGCAGCGCCGCTTTCCTCGTCTCGACGCCGCCGGCGGGCCGCTGCATAAGGAGCCGATGGACAAGGTGCTTCTAGTGGCCGCGGGCGGCGCGGCCGGCGCGGTGGCGCGATATGGGCTGGGACTTCAGACCTTGAGGGTGTTCGGGCCCGGCTGGCCCTATGGCACCTTGGTCGCGAACGTGTTGGGTGGGCTGCTGATGGGGGTGTTGGCTGGCTACCTGGCTTTCAAGGGCGGGGCGGACCAGGAGAAGCTGCGGCTCCTGCTGGGCGTGGGCGTCCTGGGGGGGTTCACCACCTTCTCGGCCTTCTCGCTGGAGACGGCCCTGATGATCGAGCGCCGGGCCTTTGGACCGGCGGCGGGATATGCGGCGGCTTCGGTGCTGCTCTCGATCGCCGCGCTGTTCGGGGGCCTGGTCCTTGCCCGCCGGGTGTTCACGTGAAGGAGGTCCGCATCCTGTCGGTCGACGCCGGCGAGGACGGGGTTCGCCTGGACCGCTGGTTCAAGCGCCGCTGGCCGCATCTGAACCACATCCATATCCAGAAGCTGACCCGTTCGGGCCAGATCCGCGTCGATGGCGGTCGGGCCAAGCCGGACTCGCGGCTTGCGGCGGGCGCCCAGATCCGCGTGCCGCCGTTGCCCGACGCCCCGGAGCCCGGTGAGCGCGCCGACCGAGGCATCGACGCTCGAGAGGCGGCCTATGCCAAGAGCCTGGTGCTCTATGAGGACGACGAGGTGCTGGTGCTGAACAAACCTGCCGGCCTTGCTGTCCAGGGCGGCACCAAGACCCACAAGCATATCGACCGGCTGTTGAGCGCCTGGGGAGAGGGCCTGGCGCGGCCTCGCCTGGTCCATCGCCTGGACCGGGACACCTCGGGCGTCCTGGTGCTGGGCAAGAGCCCCGGCGCGGCGGCCAAGCTGGCCGGCGCGTTCGCGAGGCGCAAGGCGCAAAAGACCTACTGGGCCATCGTCATCGGCTTTCCGAAGCCCGGCGAGGGAGTGCTGGAACTACCGCTGGTGAAGAAGGGAGTCGGCGACCGCGAGATGGTGGTTCCCGCCCAGCCCAAGGAGCCCGGCGCGGAGCCTGCCGAGACCGAATTCGTCACGATCAGCCGGGCAGGGCCGCGCGCCGCCTGGATGGCTCTGCGGCCCCGCACTGGCCGGACCCACCAGCTTCGCGCCCATATGCTGGCCATGGGACATCCGATCCTGGGAGACCCGAAGTACAACACGGTCGCCTCCAAGGAACTCTCGGGGCCGCTGAAGTTACAGTTGCACGCACGGCGCCTGAGCCTGCCTCACCCCACGAGCGGTACGCTGGTGCTGGAGGCGCCGTTGAGCCCGGAGATGAAGGACGGCTTTGGCCGTTTCGGATTTGACGAGCACGAAGCCGATCCAGAGCCCTTCCGCCGGGGCCGAAACTAGGCCACCCGGCCAGGCTTCAGAACCCGCAAGCAACTGAGGGCTCACGCGAAGCCCACTTTGCACGAATGCGCGAAGCTGTGCGCGGGTTCTACTGGTGTGAACGCGCACCGAGAATATCTGCAAGTATAACTCATGATGATGCCGAGCGATTTGGATATCGTTATGACGACCTTGTGTATGGGCGCCTTTTCACAAGGGGTGGACGGCGACAATCGTCGCTCCTATTTTCCGCGCAGCGAGTGGGGGACTGTTGTGTTCGCGCGTGATGGCGGACGTTTCGCCGCATAATTCCCATTTGTGGGGATCGAACTCATTCGTTGCTGGAAATTTGACGTATGAACCTGCCCCAGATCTGGCGGGTCTCGCTCCTGTGCGCCATTGAGAGGCCGGAAATTTTGATTGCAAACGCGCGGATCGCCGCCGATCGGCGGGACATGGGCTCCCCTTGCCTGTCGGTGAGCAACTGACATGACCCCATCCCAGATCAGACCCCACGCCCGCACGCCCGGCCTGCCGGTCGCCTCGACGGCGCTCTTCCTGGACTTCGACGGGACCCTTGCCCCCATCGCGCGGCGACCCACGGAGATCGAGAACAATCCGAGCCTGAATGAGCTTCTGCGTCAGGCTCAGCTGAACCTTCACGGGCGGCTGGCCTTGGTCAGTGGTCGTGACATCGGGGTCATCGACAGGATGATCGAAGGCGCCGCCACCTGTGTGGCCGGCGAGCATGGCCTTCAGCGTCGAACGCCGCATGGCGAGGTGCAGAGTCTCGCCGCCCACCCCAGTCTGCCGGACGCCATGGAGGCTTTCGCCGCCATGGCCCGGGCGCACAAGGGGCTGGTGGTGGAGCACAAGTCCGCCAGCGTCGCCCTGCACTATAGGCTCGCGCCCTCTGCGGAGGAGGCGGTGCTGGATTTGGCGGAGCGGGTCTCGGCCTCCACCGGCCTTACGTTGCAGGCCGGCAGCATGGTGGTGGAACTGCGCTCCCCCGGTCCCGACAAGGGCGCGGCCCTGCGCGCCTATATGGCTGAGGTTCCGTTCCGCGGCGCGACCCCGATCTTCATCGGCGACGACCTGACCGACGAGGCGGCCTTCGAGGCGGCCGAGAGCTTCGGCGGCTTCGGCGTGATCGTCGGCGAACGGCGCCCGACCCGCGCGCAATACCGGATCGCCGGCCCGCCGCGGGTCCTCGACTGGATATCGCGCAGCCTTGAGAGTAGCCTGTTCGAGCCAGGAGACCTTCGATGGGAAGGCTGATTGTCGTTTCCAATCGGGTCAACCCGCCCGGCGACGCGGCGGTGGGAACCGTGGGCGGCCTGGCGATGGCGATTTCCGCGGCTTTGCGGGAGTACTCCGGGATTTGGTTCGGCTGGAGCGGCCGGACCCGGGAGACCTTCACCGGGCAACTGTCGATCCAGCACGCCGATGGCGTCACCGTGGCCTTGGTGGACCTCGAGGAGCAGGACCGGCTCGAGTACTACAACGGCTACGCCAACCGGACCCTTTGGCCGCTGTTCCACTACCGGACCGACCTGGTGGCCTATGAAAGCTCATTCAGCGAGGGCTATGCGCGGGTCAATTCGCGGTTCGCCCAGACCCTGACGCCGCTGATCCAGGATGATGACTTCATCTGGGTGCAGGACTACCACCTGCTGCCGCTGGCTCATGAACTGCGGGAGAAGGGGGTCGCCAATCGCATTGGTTTCTTCCTGCATATCCCCTGGCCCGCGCGCCGCCTGATCACGACGCTTCCTCGCCACGCCCAGTTGGTGGAGGCCCTCTTCGACTATGACCTCATCGGTTTCCAGACCCAGGACTCCCGGGACGCCTTCGCCGACTATGTGGTCCAGGCTGCGGGCGGCGCGGTCAATGAGGACGGCGTCGTCACAGCCTTTGGCAAGACAACCCGCATCGGGGCGTTCCCCATTGGGATAGACGCCAAGGAGTTCGTCGCCGCGAGCCATTCGGAGGCGGCCGAGGTCGCCTTTTCCAGGACCCGGGCCAGCTTGCTGGGCCGGAAGATGATCCTGGGTGTTGATCGCCTGGACTATTCCAAGGGGTTGGAGGAGCGGTTTCTGGCCTATGAGCAGTTCCTGACCGACCATCCCGAGCAGCAGGAGAAGGTGTTTTTCCTGCAGGTCGCCACTCCCAGCCGTGATGAGGTGGAGGCCTATCAGGACATCCGATCCAGGCTGGAGGCGGTGTCGGGGCGGATCAACGGCGCCTTCGCCGACGTGGATTGGGTGCCGATCCGCTACGTGAACCGGGCCTATCGACGCGATGTCCTGGCGGGGATTTACCGTGCCGCCCATATCGGTTTGGTGACCCCGCTGCGGGACGGCATGAACCTGGTGGCCAAGGAATATGTCGCGGCCCAGGATCCGGAGGATCCAGGCGTGCTGGTCCTGTCGGAACTGGCGGGGGCGGCCGAGCAGATGCGCGAAGCGCTCATCGTCAATCCCTTCAGCCGCGAGGAGGTGGCGGCCGCGATCGAACGTGGGCTCTCCATGCCGCTTGAGGAGAGAAGGGCGCGCTGGACGAGCTTGAACGACGGGGTGACCCACGACGATGTCACAGCGTGGCGCGACTCGTTCGTCGAGGCGCTGCAGCGCTAAGAGTCTGGCGAGCGGCGCGGCGTGGGACACGTGCCGCGCGGCCTCGCCGCCGCCGCATTCGCGGCACATTCGAGCTTTGCAGTTGATTGCGGAGAAATCTGATGACCCACCCCGCCCTGACAACGGGCCGCGCCGCCGTCGTGGTGGGGGCGGCCAGTGGCATTGGCCTGGCCGCCGCCAAGCGCTTCGCGGGTCTGGGGATGAAGGTCTGCCTGGCCGACCAGAACGCCGAGGCTCTGGAGGCGGCCGTGAAGGTCGTGGCGGCGATGGCGGCATCGCCGGCCGAGGTGTTCGGCGTGCCCACCGATGTTTCGGACGCCCATGCCGTCAACTGCCTGCGTGACGCCGCTTATGAGCGCTTCGGCGAGGTGGGGGTGCTGATGAACAATGCCGGGG
>NZ_JBBKVV010000075.1:0-3727 GCF_037968635.1 Phenylobacterium sp. | reverse complement strand
CCCTGGAACCGGGTGCGGGGGCTAACCCGCCCAAGGGGAGAAGGGATCGCTGCGTTCGTCCAGCCGGGGAGATGGCTGACAGAAGAACCGTCAGGCACGGGGTCGGTCGCCCGGTCCAGGGCCTGCCACCACGGTGCATACGCGCGTCGCGGGCCTTCCAAGCCGGCATTGGCGTCTCGGAGATATGCTCGGCCCCGCCCGGTTCGCCGGGCGGGCTGTTGGCTTCAATCTCGCCGGATCACGCACCCGTTCGAGGCCGCCAAGGCGCAACGTCAGAACGAATCACCAACCCCAAGGCTGAGTGGCCGCAGGCCTGCCTGACACAAGGACTTGGATTTCGTTCGACCCCTGTTCCGCCGGCTTCATCCAAATTGGGGGAAGGGCAGGGGGAAGGGCGCCCGCCGAAGCGGGCGCCGAGGTAGGTCAGTGCCGCGTGCTGCCCGTCCGCGGGTGGATCATCTGGTGGAAGTGGGCGATGGCGGCCGTGTCGAGCTCGAAGGGGATCGCGGTGATCTCCTCCTGACGGTCCAGTTCCTCGGCGATGGCCAGAAGGTCCCAGCATTCGGCGACCACATACCAGCTGCCGGTGTCGTAGAAGTCGTGGGCGTGTTGATAAACCGCTTGAGCCATCCCCATGCTGACCATCTTTCGTCTCCCTCTTGCGCTGCCGGATCTGCGGGGTCGTTCCCGCGATCTCGCGACCGCCCAGGGCGGGTGAAAGGGAGGGGCCAAAGGACGAATCCCCGTGGAAACCGGCCTGCAGCGCAGCGAAGGTCGGAGGATCCGCAGGGGTTCGCCTCGCTCTGGCGAGGTCGCCTTTGACCCTGACCGTCCCGGCCTAGGTTCGTGAGATTGATCGCGGACGAGCTCGCCCCGCAGCGCCCAACCCGGGAGACGACTGACGGCTTGGTGCTGGCGCCGAAATGCGGATCACCACAGCCAGACACCTGACGCCCTCAGCGCCTTGGGTGCCCCCTCGCGGAACCCTCACCGGCGCTGGCGATGGCGACATCCTCAAGGTGATCGGCGCGCCGCCGGGTCCGCCCCCTAACCCATCGGTTCTCACCACCGTCAACACAGACAACCACGCGCTCGCCAAAATCGGCGATTGGTGGCGTCGCGACCCATCACCTGGTGGCCTGTGCGACAGCTACCCGCGGCGCGGCCGGAGGCGAGACCCCGCCAAGGGGCGTATTCCCGATAGAAAGCTAGTGGATCGAATCTGACGCTTGGAACCGCCGCTGGCGCGCCTAAGGCGGACGAAGCGGGGCCACGCTTCCGCCCGGAAGCGGACCTCGCCAGAGTCGCGGAAGGGTGGGACGCCGACATAAGACTGGTATCGTCGCCTGTGAGCCAAATCCCGACCCTCGTCTTCCGCCCAGCGACATCAGACGACTTCGAGACTCTGCTGGAACTGCGGTTGAAGACTATGCGCGAGAGCTTGGAGCGGATCGGGCGGTTCGATCCTGCTCGCGCTCGAGATCGGTTCCTACAAGGCTTCGATCCCGCCCTGATGCAGGTCGCCTATGCGGACGGCCGCCTTGTGGGTTGCGTCACGATCCGGCCTGTGTCCGCCACCCTCTCGTGGATTGAACACTTCTACATTGATCCAGAATGTCAGGGCCGCGGGTTGGGGGCGCAAATCCTTCACACCATCATTGGCGCTTCGGAAGCCGAGGGCCGTTCGCTCAAGTTGGCGGTCTTGCGCGAGAGCGACGCCAACCGATTTTACATCCGGCATGGCTTTGCTGAGACCCACCGAGAAGCTTGGGATATCTTCTACGAACGCCGTTCCAATAGCTAACTCCTTCAATATCCGAGATGGGTCGCGAGCGGTCCCGAGCAATACCGCCGGAAGCAAACATTCCTCCAGATCGCCGGAAACCGGACCCCGCCGACGTCCCCAAAGGGTAGCCAGCTGAAGTTGCGATCTACTGGTTCAATCCATCAACTGCCCGAAGCACAGCACCCAGCCATTGCAGTCGCGCACGTGCAGCTCCCTCCCGTTGTAGATCGGCCTATCGACCGGTTCGACGACGATTTCTGCGCCTTTGGCACGTAGCTCCGAGGCTAGCGCCATCACGTCGTCGCAGTAGATATAGACGTCGGTAAATCCGCCCGGGGAGGTCGTGTTCGATACCAGCGGCTTTCGGTCTTCGGGCGCGCTCTTGAGCAGCAGCTTCGCCGCGCCCCGGTCTACCCCCACGAACACCGGCGGATCGCCAAAGAACCGGTCGAAGCTGAAGCCCAGCACGTCACGGTAATATTCGGCGCTCTCGATCACGTCATTGACGAAAAGTTGGGCCGCGACCCCGGTGAACTGGACCATCTGCGATCCCTCCGCTATCATATTTGATACAAAAAGTATCTTTCACGAAACGCCTCGTCAAGCCGTGATCTCTAACCTGCAAATTCGTGCTGCTCGCGCCCTCCTCGGTTGGAACCAGCAGCGCTTGGCCGACGAAGCGGGCCTCTCAGCCATCACCGTCAAGCGGCTGGAGGCGTCGGAGGACACCTTCCACGCAAAGTTCGAGACTGTGATGAAGGTGAAGGAGGCAGTCGAGGTCGCGGGCGTGGTCTTCAGCACCGGCGAAGACGGGGTGATCCATGGCGTGGGTCTCCGCCAGAAGGGCTAGGGCCACCTACGGCTCAAAGAGGGTGGCCACGCTGCCCCACGCAGTGCGTCGCCGTAGCAGACCGCGCTGCAATGGAAATTTCCCACACTTCCGCTCTGGGTCGCGAGCGGTCCCAAGCGCGGTCGCCGCAAGCAGACGTTACCCAACATGCCCGAAACCGGACCCTGCCGACGGCAGCGGAGGGTGGGGAGCAGAACTTCCAATGCTCACCCCACATCGACCTTGCGCGGCCCGAGATAATTGGAGGTAGCCGCGGATCAGCACCTTTCTCGTAAGTTGCAGCTCAATGAACCGCGTTCTACTGACGAGGTGCGACGCCCTCTAGCGGCTGAGCGAGGGGAGGCCGGCATGAGCGAAGACGTCGAACGGGAATCCATGGAGTACGACGTCGTGATCGTCGGCGCCGGTCCCTCGGGCCTGGCGGCGTCGATCCGCCTGAAGCAGCTAGCGGACGCGGCCGGGACAGAGATTTCCGTGGCGGTGCTGGAAAAGGGCTCCGAGGTCGGGGCCCACATCCTGTCGGGCGCGGTGATCGACCCGATCGCCTTCAACGAGCTGTATCCGGACTGGAAGGAACTGGGCGCGCCGCTGACGACCGCGGTCACCGAAGACAAGTTCCTGCTGCTCGGCCCGCAAGGCAGCGCCAGCCTGCCGATGGCCCTGATGCCGGGCCTGATGCACAACCATCGCAACTACATCGCCAGCCTGGGCGACGTCTGCCGCTGGTTGGCGCAGCAGGCCGAGGCCCTGGGCGTCGAGATCTACCCGGGCATGGGGGTCTCGGACTTGGTCACGACGCCCCAGGGCGTGGTGAAGGGCGTGGTGGCCGGCGTCTTCGGCGTCGACAAGAACGGCGAGCCCGGCCCCGACTACCAGCCGGGCATGGAGCTACACGGCAAGTACGTCTTCATCGGCGAGGGCGTTCGCGGCTCGCTGGCCAAGGTGCTGAAGGCGAAGTTCGGCCTCGGTGAGGGCAAGGATCCCGAAAAATTCGGCATCGGCCTGAAGGAGCTATGGCAGGTGCCGGACGAGGTCTTCAAGCCGGGCCTGGTGCAGCACACCACCGGCTGGCCGCTGGACGACAAGACCGG
>NZ_JBBKVV010000074.1:0-21040 GCF_037968635.1 Phenylobacterium sp. | reverse complement strand
GCGGCGGCGGCGGGGCGGGCTTGATGATCGCCACATCCGTCACGTCGTCCGAGTATTCCTTGAACTCCGACTGGAACTTGGCCTTCCAGAGGTAAACGCCGACCACACCGTGGACGATGACAGAGCCGATGATGGCGGCGGTCACCCCGTTGTTGCGCTTTTTACGCGGCGCATCGAAGGGGTTATGCCCAGGGTGGGTGATGTCTTCAGCCATGCTCCACCCCTAGTTCTTGTCTTCGCCGATCAGCGCCACGCTGTAAAACCCGTTGTCTTGGAGCTGGTTCATCACGCCCATGAAGTCCCCGTAGAGGACCCCTTTGTCGGCGCGGATGAAGATCCGCTCTTTCTCCGGGTTACGCTTGTTGCCGATATTCTTCCGCAGGTCGTCACCCAGGGTCGCGATCTCAGAGGGGACATCCCCAATGAAGAGACGACCGGATTCCTGGATGGATATGTAGACCGGCTTGGGAGGGTTGGTAGACGGCGGAGCCACCGCGTTGGGAAGTGCGACCTTCACCGTTACGGCGGCCATGGGTGCCGCCACCATGAAGATGATCAGGAGGACCAGCATGACGTCCACGAAGGGCGTCACATTGATCTCGCTGTTCGCATCCACGGCGTACCTGCCACCCCCAGAACCTGAGAGTTTGGCGCCCATGGTGCTTAGGCCCCTTTGTCGAGCTGCCGGGAGATGCCGTTCATCAGCTCAGCCACGAACCCTTCCGTACGCGCACCGTAAGCGGAGATGCGGGTCTGGAAGTAGTTGTAGAAGATAACCGACGGGATGGCGGCGAACAGACCAATACCGGTGGCCAGCAGCGCCTCGGCGATACCGGGGGCGACGACGGCCAGGTTGGTCGTGTTGGTGTTCGCGATCCCGATGAACGAGGTCATGATCCCGTAGACGGTGCCGAACAGGCCGATGAACGGACCGGACGAACCGACCGAGGCCAGGAACTGCATGCCGCTGGAGAGACGACCACCGAGCGACGCCTGGACGGCGGCGACGGCGTTCTCAGCGCGGTGGATGACCGCATCACGGTGAGTACCGGAAATGGCCAGGCCGGCTTGGCGCGACAGTTCGACTTCTTGGGCGGCCGCGGCGGCCATATCGGCCAGCGGATTGCCTTCGAATTCGTCGGACATGCCGATACGGCCCATGTCGTTGATGGTCTTGGCGGTGCGGAAGGCTTCGAGGAAGCGGTCCGTTTGACGGTTGAGAGAGCCGTACTCAAGCAGCTTGGTGACCAACAGGGTCCACGAGAAGATGGAGCACAGCACCAGGCCGATCATGACGACCTTGACGACCGCGCCGGCGTCCATGGCCATCTGGATGACGCTGAGCTTGCCAGCGTTTTCCATTTGGGGCGGAGCTTCCTCGGCGGCCGGAGCGGCCTCGGCGGCGGGGGCGACGGCGGCGGGGTCAACCGGAGCCGCGGCGGCGGCGTCAGCGGCAGGCGCGGCCGGAGCGGCGGCATCCTGCGCGAACGCCGGCGCGCTCGTCATCAGCACCAAGGCGCCGAAGAGAGCGATGAAAGGAGTCGTTCGTTTGTTGTCGAGCATCTGTCGCCAGTTCCTGATTGGTCTAGCACGTTTGGACCGAGGGTCGTCGCGCGAGAGCGTCTCCACCCCAATTGAAATTGCCCGCAGTCCCTCTCGTAACCACGAGAAGAACGACGGAGCCGCTATCGCTGCGCCCGACCCGTAGACCGTGGCGCCAGCTGGCGACGACGGCATTCCGGAGGCGGGAGCGACCTCGCCTGCCCCGAGGGGAAGTTGAAGTCTTACCGCTATGTTAGACGTGCGGCAGGGGTGCTTTGGCAACCCCTTTTCCAAGCGTCAAGAGGGCTTACCGACAAGCTCAACCATACGGATGCATTGGGGGATACGGTATTGCTGCACCGCACAACGTGATCCGTAAGTAATACGGAACGTTTTTCTACTGGCGAGGGAATTTCTGCGCTGCGATGCAGCATTTTCGACGGAACGCCGGTCTTGAAATAACACGGTCGTCGAACGGCTCGAACGGCCCCGAGCCTGATTTTCAGTCAGGTCGCTCTACAAGTTGGCAGATGGGAGCCCACGGTCGAAGCGTCAAGGTCTCTCCCCCGACTCAACCGTGGAACTCACCGGGCATGGCGCGGAGGCCACACTGGGTGGCGGGCCCCCGTCGACCATCGCGGGCGTAGAGCGATGTCTCGCCGACCTAGAAGCCGTAGGCGAAGCCCACACGAAGCGTGCGGCCCGGCAGAGGCGCGATGTCCTTGAGGAACGAGGCGTGCTCACGTGCCTCCTCGTTGGTCAGGTTGCGGCCATCGAGGAAGACCCTGAAGTCCTGATCGGCCAGAGGCCGGTACAAGATCCGGGCGCTCAGCAGGGTGTAGGCGTCAGTGGGCGACTCGAAGGCGCTGACGCGGCGCTGCTCGGCGACGTGGCGCACCTCCACCTGCCCCTCCAGGCGCGGCGCGGTCCAGACGAGCCGCCCGGTCACTGAATAGGGCGGGATGCGGGCGGGCGGTCCGGTGTCGGTCTTGCCGTGGACGTAGTCGTACGAACCCTCAAGGGCCAGGACGCCGTCACCGTGGCGCCAGAGCTCATATGTCCCTTCCAACTCGCCACCATAGAATCGCGCGTCGGACTGGATGAACCTCACCACCGGCAACTCGCCGGCGGGATCGAGCACACCGTCATCGTCCACCAGGTCGCCGGTGCGCGCCTCGTCGATGAAGCCCTTATAGTCCGCGCTGTAGAGGTGGGCCTCGATCTTGCCGTTGGCCCCGGTCCACCGGAGCGTGGCCTCCAGGGAGGTGACCTGCTCGGCGTCGAGGGTGGGGTCGCCGATCTCATAGGACCCCGTGCCGCCGTGCGGGCCGTCGGCGAAGAGTTCGAACTCGGTGGGGGCGCGGGCGTTATGGGCCAGGCTGAGGCCCAGGAACCAGTCGCTGGCCGGGCGCCAGAAGACGGCGACGGAGGCCGAGGCGTTGGTGAAGTCCTGCTTGCCGGCGGCCGCGGCCCAATTGATCCCGTAGCTGGCGGCGGCGTCGCTGGTGCGACGGCCCCGGAGATTGGCGTCCAGAGTGCGGGTGTCGACTCGCAGGCCTCCCTCCACGCCCCAGGTGTCCCGGTCCAGGCGCTGGAGGACGAAAACCCCCACTTCGCTGATCTCCGCCGGGGGAATGAAGGCCTCGTCGCCCAGAGCTTCGAAGTCGCGGGCGAGCAGTTGGGCGCCCACAGCGCCCTTCCAGCCGTCGCGCTCGCGCTGAACCAGTTCGACGCGGCCCTCGGCGCCCTTGGAGAGGAAGGTCGTGCCGACCGCGCCGCTGGCGACCTCGATCTCCTGGTGCTCGTAGTCGGCGTAGCCCACCGAGACCCGGGCCTTGTCGAAGGGACCAAGGTCCAGGGCCGCCTCGCCGCGTACGTCATAGCGGGTCTGCTTCAGGTCGATATAGACCGGCCCCTCCTCCGGCGGCGGGCCGACCTGGACGATCTGCGGGAACGGCACGCCATAGCGGGTCTCCGTGCGCTTGACCGAGGCGCCGATGAAGCCGGCGTCGCCCACATAGGACAGGCCGGCGCCGTAGGCGGTCAGGTCCACGTCGGTGTTGCGGACCGTGCGGTCCGGCAGAGCGGCGACACCATTGGCGGCTTCGTACTTGGTGGAGACCGGATTGACGGGGGTGTCGTAGTCGCCGCTCCCGCGGCGGACCCCATCCAGGGCGACCACCCAAGGCCCCTGCCCCGCCTTCAGGCCGGCCGAGACTGAGTAGCTGTCGTCCGCCGAACCATAGGAGGCGCCGATGTGGCCGTCGGCGGGGCCGGTCGCCGGAGTCGAGGGCACGCGCTCGTCGAGGATATTGACCACCCCGCCGATGGCCGAGCCGCCATAGGCCAGGGTCGAGGGGCCACGCAGAATCTCGATGCGCGAGGCCTCGCCGGGATCCGAAGCCACGGCGTGGTCAGGTGACAGCGAGCTGGCGTCCACCAGGCCGACCCCGTTCTGCAGGATCATGACGCGCGGGCCCGACAGGCCACGAATGATCGGGCGGCTGGCGCCAGGGCTGTAGGCGGTGGAACGCATACCCGGCATCCCATTCAGCAGGTCGCCGATCCCCACCGGCGGCGCCGTGGCCAGCTGCTCCTGGGTGATGATGTTGATGTGGGTGGTGGCGCTGTCGAGAGAGACGGCATAGGGCGCGCCTGTGACCACCAATTCCGAGACGGTGGGGCCTGCGGTGTCATCGGCGAAGGCTTGGCCGGCGCAGAGAGCGGACAGGCCGGCGGCGGCGAGAAGAAGCGTTTTGGCGCGCATGCGGGGAACCCCTGGAAGCAATTCCAGAAGCCACTATGTTATATCATAACATCACTCAAGCGGTTTCCGCCGCGGGCCGCCGTAAAGCAGAAAAAGGCCCCGCGGCGCCGCGCTCCCAGGCGCCGCCCCTATCCCCGCCGCGCGACCCTGGTCAGGTAGTCCTTCCGGTTAAGTGGATTGTTGTCGGTGCGCGACCGGGCCGGAATCTCGCCGCGAGCGGGCCGGTAGTGATCGAAGGCCGTCTCCAGCACCCCCTCCCCGCGCGTCAGGGCCGGCAGTTGCTGTTGCAGGTCGTGGACCCGGGCTGCCGGGATATCGCCCTCCAGCCAGCAGGCCGCCCCGCGCATCTCCGGGACACCGGGCGCGGCGCCCAGTTTCGCCAGGACCGGGAGCATGGGGCCCAGCGCGTCGCCCGGAATCTCCAGCCCGAAGCGGTGGACCGGCTCACAGACCTGGACGCCTGCCCTTTTCAGCGCCGCCATCAGCACCAGGGGCGTGAGGTTGCGGTGCTCAGACGGTGTGCTGGCGGCGAAGTCCCGGTAGCGGATTCCGTGGGTCATGGTGACCTTGCAGTCGGTGACCCGCCAGCCGTGCAAACCTTGGCCCAGCGCCTCGCGCACGGTCTCCTCCACCGCCTTGTGGAAGGCGAGCGGCAGGGAGCCGTATTCCACCTCCAGCTCAAACTCGACGCCGCTGCCCACCGGCGCGGGCTCGACCCGCAGGCCGATGGTGGCGATGAAGGGATAGGGCGCGCTTTCGATGGCGGTCCCGATCCCGACGGGCCGCTCGATGCAGATCATCCGGGTCTCGCGAAATTCCGCCTCGACACCGTAATCGTGGGCCAGGGTCTCGCGGATCACCTCCTTCTGCACCTCGCCATAAAGGGAGACGAAGAGCTCCTGGCGCACGTCGTCCTGGCGCAGGTTGATCAGCGGATCCTGCTCGGCGAGCTGGACCAGCGCGGTGTGGAGCGCGCGCCGGTCGCCGGGGTGGCGGGGATAGATCACCGTCTCCAGGGTGGGCGGGGCGAAGTGGTGGCTTGGGCCATCGGCCCGTGGAGCCCCCAGGGTGTCGCCGATCTGGATGTCGGACAGGCCCCAGAGCTTGGCGATCTGTCCGGCGAGGGCGCTGTCGCGCGGGACAGCTGGCCCCTTGTCGAAGACCTGGAGGCTGGTGATCTTGGCGCTCCTTTCCCGCCCGAAGGTCACTCGGTCCCGCACGTGCAGGGCGCCGGAGAAGAGGCGCGCATAGGCGATCTTCTCCCCGGCGGGGCCGCGCTCCACCTTGAAGACCGTGCCGGAGACCACCGCCTCAGCGTCGCCCTGGCCCGCGGGCAGCAGGGTCGAGATCGCGGCCATGAGGTCATCCACCCCAGCGCCGGTGATGGCCGAGCCGAGGAAGACCGGATGCACACGCCCCTGCCGCGTCTGGCGCTTCAACGCCTTGCGAAGCCGCCCGTAGGACACCCCGTCGCCGTCGAGATAGGCCGCCAGCAGGGTGTCATCCTGCTCAGCCAGGCGTTCGGAAAGGCGCTCGGCGTCGGCGGCGGCGAAGGGAACGAAGGCCGCGTCCCGTTCGCCGGGTCGCTCGGCGACGCCCATCAGCACGTTGGCCGGGGTCAGGCGCTCGGCGATGGCGCGCAGCACCCGCTCGGGATCGGCGCCGCGCCGGTCGATCTTGTTGATGAAGATCAGGGTGGGGATGCTCAGCCTCTGCAGGGTGCGCATCAGCACCCGCGTCTGGGCCTGGACGCCCTCCACCGCCGAGACCACCAGCACCGCGCCGTCCAGGACGCTCAACACCCGCTCCACCTCGGCGATGAAGTCCGGGTGGCCGGGGGTGTCGATCAGATTGACCGCGACTTCGCCCACGACGAAGGACGCGACCGCGGCCTTGATGGTGATGCCGCGCCGCCGCTCCTGATCCAGGGAGTCGGTCTGGGTGTTTCCGTCGTCGACGCTGCCGATCTCGTCGATGACGCCGGCCGCAAAAAGCAGCCGTTCCGTCAGGCTCGTCTTACCGGCGTCGACATGCGCCAGGATTCCCAAGTTTAAGGTACGCATTCCGCCTCATGTCCTCTTGAAGGGTCAGTCCCGTCTCGATGGTCATGAAGGGTCGGCGCATGGGTCTCTCCTTGGGGCGGTTGCCTCGTCTCTCAGTACAGATCACCGCGTTCTGCGGGGCAATCGAAATCTTGGCTAGGGCACGCGGCCCGTGCTGGCTTCGACGGCGGCCAGGGCCGTCAGATTGACGATCCCCCGGGCCGTGACGCTGGGGGTCAGGACGTGGACCGGCTTGGACATGCCCAGCAGCATGGGCCCCACCAGCAGGGCGTTGGTGGAGGCCTGAAGCAGGGTCAGGCTGATATTGGCTGCGTCCAGGTTGGGCATGACCAGCAGGTTGGCCGCGCCCTTCAGCCGGGAGTCGCTGACCAGCCGGTTGCGCTGGTACTCCAGCAGGGCGGCGTCGGCGTGCATCTCGCCGTCCACCTCCAGCTCCGGCGCCTGGGCGCGCAGCAGGGCCAGGGCCTGGCGCATCTTGCGGGCGCTGGGGGAGTTAGACGCCCCGAAGCTGGAGTGAGAAAGCAGCGCCGCCTTGGGCTCGATGCCGAAGCCGCGCACGGTGTCGGCGGCAAGACGGGTCATCTCGGCGATCTGCTCGGCGGTGGGATCGGGGTTCATGTGCGTGTCGCAGATGAACAGCACGCCCTCGCGGGTGATCAGGGCCGACAGGGCGTGGATGCGGTCGATGCCGGGCCGGCGCTCGATGATCGGCATGACGTAGGTCATGTGTTGCCACCAGTCGCCCGAGCCGCCGCACAGGGCGGCGTCGACATGGCCGCTTTCCAGCAGCATGGCGGCGGTGATGGTGGGCCGACGCTCGACCCGGCGGCCCGCAGCGGCGGGCGGCGTGCCCCGCCGGCTGACCAGGCCCTGATAGCGGACGGCCAGGGGCGCTACGATCGCCTGGTCCTGGGTCGGATCGACGATCTCGATGTGGGTGTCCAGCGTCATGCGCAGGCCCAGCTCGGCGATGCGGGCCAGGATCACCTCGCGGCGGCCCACCAGGACGGGGCGAGCCAGCCCCTCGTCGACCACCGTCTGCACAGCGCGCAGGACGCGGTCGTCCTCGCCCTCGGCATAGGCGACCTTCTTCATGGCCTTGCGGGCGGCGTCGAAGATCGGCCGCATCAGCTGGCCCGAGCGGTAGACGAACCGCTCCAGCTCGGTGCGGTAGGCGGCGAAATCGGCGATGGGCCGGCGGGCGACTCCGGTCTCCATGGCCGCCTTGGCCACGGCGGGCGCGATCTGCAGGATCAGGCGCGGGTCGAAGGGCTTGGGGATGATGTAGTCGGCGCCGAATAGCGGCCCGGCCCCGCCATAGGCGGCGGCCACCACTTCGGAGGCTTCGGCGCGAGCCAACGAGGCGATGGCCTCGACGGCGGCCAGCTTCATCGCCTCATTGATCTCGCTGGCCCCGACATCCAGGGCGCCCCGGAACACGAAGGGGAAACAGAGGACGTTGTTGACCTGGTTGGGATAGTCGCTGCGGCCGGTGGCGACGATGGCGTCGGGCCGGGCGGCGGCCACCAGTTCGGGCAGAATCTCCGGCTCCGGATTGGCCATGGCCAGGATCAGCGGATTGGGCGCCAGCAGGGGCAGCCATTCAGCCTTGAACACCCGGGGCGCCGAGAGGCCCAGGAAGACGTCGGCGCCGGACAGCACCTCGGGCAGGGTTCGAGCATCGGTCCGGCGTGCATAGGCGGCCATGTTGGGCGGCATGTCGGGCTCGCGCCCCTGATAGACCACGCCCTTGATGTCGGTGAGCGTGATGTTCTCGGGCTTCAGGCCCATCAGCACCAACAGGTCGACGCAGGCGAGCGCGGCGGCTCCGGCGCCCGAGGTCACAAGCTTGATCTCCGAGAGCGTCTTGCCCTGCAGGACCAGGGCATTGCGGACGGCGGCGGCGCAGACGATGGCGGTGCCGTGTTGATCGTCGTGGAAGACCGGGATGTTCATCCGCTGGCGCAGGGCCCGCTCGATGGCGAAGCACTCCGGCGCCTTGATGTCCTCCAGATTGATGCCGCCGAAGGTCGGCTCCAGCGACGCCACGATGTCGACGAAACGGTCGGGGTCCAGCGCGTCGACCTCCAAGTCGAAGACGTCGATACCGGCGAACTTCTTGAAGAGCACAGCCTTGCCCTCCATCACAGGCTTGCTGGCCAGCGGCCCGATATTGCCCAGGCCCAGAACCGCCGTGCCGTTGGAGATCACCGCCACCAGGTTGGCGCGCGCGGTCAGCTCGTCGGCCGCCGCCGGATCGTCGACGATGGCCTCGCAGGCCGCGGCGACGCCGGGAGAATAGGCCAACGCCAGGTCGCGCTGGGTGTCCATCCGCTTGGTGGGCTCCACCGACAGTTTCCCGGGTCGGGGAAGGCGATGATAGTCCAGCGCGGCCTTGCGGAAGTCGTCGTCCATGATCGTCAGGTCTCCTGAGGGGGACCTCTGCGACGATGCGGCGTCATCTTCAAGGCCAACAAGGGCCGAAGGGCGCGGAATGATGTTCTGAGGGAAGTGGTGCCTGGGGGCGGATTCGAACCACCGACACGTGGATTTTCAATCCACTGCTCTACCAACTGAGCTACCCAGGCCCGGAGCCCTTTTCGAAGAAAAAGGCTCGGAATTCTTTGCTGGAGCGCGACGGTCGCCTGAACCGGTATCCACTTCAGGCTGTCACGCTCCGTGCCCCGCCTTCGCGGGAGCCGCGTCTATAAAAGAGGGTCGGGGCGGTGTCCAGCGAGGAGCATCAATTCCCGTCATCCTCGTCGCGAAGGCTGTCAGCCTCGTCCGCTTCCACCGGAATCGCATAGCTCCCCACCAGCCAGCGCTGCAGGTCCACATCCGAGCAGCGGCGTGAGCAGAAGGGCCGGTATTCGGTCGAGCCCGGCTTCTTGCAGATCGGACAGGGGGCCGCGGTCATCGCACGTCCAGGCGATCGCGGGGCCAGTCAGCATTCGTCTCGACAGCGAACCGGGCGCCGATGCGGGCGGAAAGCGTTTCGGCGTAGGGCTTGGCCGCCTGGGCCACTGAGGGCGCGCAGGTGGCCACGAGGCGCCCGCCGGGATCGCTGGCGGCGGCGGCCTCCAGGCGGCGGATCAGGCGCAGCGCCAGGGTAAGATCGGAAAGCCCCCCTGCCCCGTCGCCCAGGATGTCGCGGAGGGCGCGGCCGCGCCGGGGCACGGTCATCTCCATGGTGCCGAAGCGTCCCACCGGGCCGATGGCGACGCCGGGATTGTCGGGCGCGAAGGCGGTGCGGGCGGCGGTCAGCAAAGCGTTGCCGTCGTGGCCGCGCCCCACCAGATCGATGACCACGATGCCGCCCAGGCCCTTCAGGCGCAGCAGGCGGGCGGATTCGGCCAGCGCCGTATGGTTGGCTTGGCGGGTGACGCGCTTGACGTCCTGGCCCTTGCGCTCGCCGACATCCACGTCGATGGCCACCAGGGCGCGGGTCGGCTCGATGGCCAGGTCGCCGCCCCCGGGCAGCGGGTGGATCGTCTCCAGGGCCTCGGCCTCGGCGGTGTCGGCCATCGCGCGCGCGGCCGCGCCCTCGATGATCGCGGTGTCGCGAGCGAGAAAGCTGAGTTGTTCGGCGATGTCCGGCGCGGCGGTCAGCAGGCGCGGCTTGCCCTCGGCCGGGCCGATCAGGCGCACGGTGGCGAGCTTGCTGTCGCGGGGCTCGCTGCGGATCTCCACCTCGATGGCCTGGCCCTCGACCGGACGCGCGTCCGGTTTGAAGGCCATCAGCGCCTCGACGCCGCCCAGGTCGATGAAGGCCGATGCGAAGGCCGGCTCCACCTTTCGCACCCGGCCAACCAACCGGGCGCCGAGTTGGGTGAGAGGACCGTCGCCGTCGCGCACGATCAACAGCCGCTCCGGCGCGCCGTCCAGCAGCACCACACCGCGGGTCTCGCCGATTGCGCGATCCAGAAAGAGTTTCCGCACACTCATGGCTTCACATAGCCCAGGCCGGTCAGCAGGTTGAGCGTCTCATAGAGCGGCAGGCCCACCACGGCGGGATAGGAGCCCTGCAGGGACATCACAAAGGCCCCAGCCCGGCCCTGGATGGCGTAACCACCGGCCTTGCCGATCCCCTCGCCACTGGCGAGATAGGCGGTGATGTCGGCGGGGGTCAGGCGCCTGAAGTGCAGGCGGCTTTCCACCAGCCGGCTGACGGCGCGGCCGTCGGGCGCGCGCAAGGCCACGGCGGGCAGCACCTTGTGGGCGCGGCCCGACAGCAGCTCCAAGCAGGCGCGGCCCTCGGTTTCCGTCTCCGCCTTGGGCAGGACGCGCCGCCCCACGGCCACCACCGTGTCGGCGGCAAGCACATAGGCGTCCGGCTGCTCGGCTGAGACCTTGGCCGCCTTGGCCACGGCCAGCCGCAGCGCCAGCAGGCGCGGCGTCTCGTTGGAAAGTGGGGTTTCGTCGATCTCGGCGGCCACCACGGCGTCCGGCTTGAGATCGATCTGGGCCAGGAGATCGAGCCGCCTGGGGCTCGCGGAGGCCAGCACCAGGCGCGGCGTCGTCATCGGGGGCGAGCGCCCGCTAGCGGACGCGGAAGGTGATGCGGCCCTTGGACAGGTCGTAGGGGGTCATCTCCACCAGGACCTTGTCACCAGCCGAAACCCGGATGCGGTTCTTGCGCATCTTGCCGGCCGTGTGGGCGATGATCTCGTGATCATTCTCGAGCTTCACGCGGAACGTCGCGTTGGGCAGGACTTCACTGACCGTGCCCGGAAACTCCAAAAGTTCTTCTTTAGCCATGCAGGCTCCAAATAGACGCCGATAAAAGTCGAACGGCCCGCGCCTGAATCAAGGGGCGCGTGCGGTGGGAGAGGCCTCTATCACAACGCAGAGCCCGCCGCACGGTCGAATGCCATGGCTGGAAAGGGAGAGAATTGCGCGATCATCCGGCCGAACGCCCGCGATATTTTGATCTGCTGGAGCTGGCGGAGACGAGCTCCGATGTTCTGGCCTTCTGGCTGACCGGCTCGCGCGGCAAGGGGCGGGAGACCCAAGACTCCGACTTCGACTGTGTGCTGGTCGTCGAGGATGAGGTGTTCGAGGACTGGTGCGCACGCCACGCCGGCCGCGAGCGGGGTCGGACGGACTGCTCAGTCATGACGCTGGAGGGCCTGCGCGCCCACGCCGCCTGGGGCGGGCCTGACACCTGGGATCGCTACAGCTACGCCCACATCAGAGTGCTGGCGGACCGCACAGACGGCCTCTGCCAACGGCTCATCGACGAGAAGGCGCGCGTGCCGGCCAGCGAGGTGGCGGGCTTCATCGACAGGTCGCTAGATCACTATCTCAACCAGACCTATCGCGCCTTGAAGTGTCTGCGCGATGGCCTGCCCATGGCGGCGCGGCTGGAGGCCGTGGACGGTATCACGCCGCTGATGGACGCCATCTTCGCCCTCAACGGCGGGCGATTGAGACCGTTCTACAAGTATCTGGATTGGGAAATGGCGAGCCATCCGCTGGCTGCAGGCCAGGACTTGGCCGTCAGGACCCTGACTCTGCTGGACCCTGACGCCGAGGCTCTGAGGAGCCTGCTGCGCGACGCCGAACCCCTGTTCCGCGCCGCTGGCCACGGCGCTGTGTTCGAGGGTTGGGGCGGCGACCTCGCCTGGATGCGCGGCTAACACGGAAACCGCTCGGCGATATGGGCGGCGAGCGCGTCGCGCACCTCGCGATAGGATGCCAGCCGCGCTTCCCGCGAGCCCTCCACCAGGGTGGGGTCGAAGGTCGGCCAGTACTCGATCTCAGCGGCCCGGCCCCGGGTCATCTCCACGGCCCGGTGCTGGGACTCCGGCGTCAGGGAGACGACCAGGTCGAAGGAGGAGTCCTCCAGGTCGTCGAAGGTCTTGGGCCGGTGGTCAGCCAGATCCACGCTGAGCTCGGCCATCACCGCCTCGACGAAGGGGTCGACGCCGTCGGCGTCATCCCGCTTCAGGCCACAGCTGTCGACATAGACCCGGTCGCCCAGAGCGCGCTTCATCAGCGCCTCGGCCATCGGCGAGCGCACGCGGTTGAAGTTGCAGGCGAAGAGCACCGCGCCGGGCAGCGGCGGGGCGGACGGGTCAGCAGCCATCGAACCCTAGCCCCGCCAGTGCAGGGCGCACATCAGGGTGAACAGCCGCCGCGCGGTGTCCAGATCGGTCTCGATCTTGCCTACCAGACGCGTGCGCAGCAGGGTCGAGGCCTCGTTGTGCAGGCCGCGCCGGCCCATGTCCAAGGCCTCGATCTGCGAGGGCGTCGAGTTGCGGATCGCCTGATAGTAGCTCTCGCAGATCAGGAAGTAGTCCTTGATCAACGGGCGGAACGGCGACAGCGACAGGATGTGCCGCCGCTCATAGTCGGGGCCGCGCACATCGAGGACCAGCCGGTTCTCCACCAGGCCCATCTTCAGGTCATAGGGGCCGCCCTGCGCGCCCTCCGGATGGAAATAGTTCTCCTCCAGCAGATCGAAGATGGCGATCTGCCGCTCCTGCTCCTGGTCGCGCGAGACCGCGGCGAGGGACTCCTCGTCGATCTCCACGGTCTGCAGGCGGTGCTTGGTGCGGTCTTCGTCGGCCATGGCGGTCGAAAGGGAGGAACTGTGAGTGAGGTTTATTGCAAACCAACCCCTAACGTTATCCTCCAGATCGCGGCCATAAAAAATCGCCCGGCGCTGGGGAGCGTCGGGCGAGTTCCGTTCGGGGAGGAAACGTGAGGGCCTCTAGTAGCCGTAGGAGGCGTACTGGTGACCGATGGGCCGGGCGTAGCGACCGCTGACATAGCCGACGCCGACACCGTTCTGGCCCACCAGGATCCAGTCGGTGCCGCGCACCCGGGCCAGGGCCTGGAAGCGTTCACCGGCGCGCAGGGACCCGACCTTGCGAGCCGAGGTGGACGGCGCGCCCCGCAGGTTCAGATTGCTGCTGGCCGCGAACGACCCGCCGTCCCGGACGTACCTGGCCGGAGAAATGTCGCCCGACAGACGGTAGCCTGAGTGGCTGTAGGTCGCCGGCTGCTGGTAGGTCGGCTGCTGGTACGCGGGTTGATAGGTCTGCCCATAACCGTAGGCGTTCTGCGTCTGGTCCGTCCGCTGCATCTTGCAGCCGACATAGGAGCCGGTGGCCGCGCCGACCACCGCGCCGATGGCGGTGCCGGTCCCACGGTCATTCTTGGCCAGGTTCGAACCGGCCGCCGCGCCCAGCAGGGCGCCGATCAGCGCGCCGCCCACCTGCTTGTTGCCGGGAGCGTCGCAGCCGACCACCGGGTTGAGGCGGGTCTGGGCCGAGGCGCCCGAGGCGGCGCCGACAGTGAGAGCGGCGGCCATCGTCGCAACGGCCGCGCTGCGGATCAGCTTGGAAGAGGTTTGCATGGCTTGGTCTCCGTCTATGAATGTGTCCGAAGCCTCATCAGCTCCGATGACCACACCCTAGAGGGTCGACCCTGAACGGGCGCCTGGACGGGGTTGTTAGATACCGTTCAGCTTTAAGCCGACGGTCAGGCCCTAACCCTGGCCCAACCGGATCGCCGCCGAACGAGCGTGCGCTGGCAGGCCTTCGGCGTCCGCCAACGCCACCGTCGGCGGCCCCAAGATCGCGAACGCCGCCTCATCGCACTTCACGATCGAGGTGCGCTTGATGAAGTCATATAACGACAGTCCCGAGGAGAACCTCGCCGCCCGGCTGGTGGGCAGCACGTGGTTGGATCCGGCCACATAGTCGCCGATCGCCTCGGGCGCATGCCGTCCCAGGAAGATGGCGCCGGCGTGCCGCACGCGGTCGGCCAGGCGCTCGGGCTCATCCAGGGCGAACTCGACGTGCTCGGGCGCGATCAGGTTCACCAGGCGCGGCGACTCCTCCAGCGGGGCGATGATCACCGCGCCGTGGTTCTTCAGCGAGATCGCCGCGTCCGTATGGGTCTCGAGACTCTTCAGTTGCAGCGCGATCTGCGCCTCCACCGCGTCGGCGAAGGCCACGTCATCGGTGATCAGGATCGACTGCGCCGCCGGGTCGTGTTCGGCCTGGGACAGCAGGTCCGCCGCGATCCAGTCGGGCCGGCTGGCGGCGTCCGATACGACCACGATCTCGGAAGGCCCCGCCAGGGCGTCGATGCCCACCGTGCCATAGACCCGCCGCTTGGCGGCGGTGACGAAGGCGTTGCCTGGGCCCACGATCTTGTCCACCGGCAGGATCGGTCCCGCGCCATAGGCCAGGGCGGCGATGGCCTGCGCCCCGCCGACCCGCCAGATCTCGGTGATTCCAGCCTCCTTGGCCGCCGCCAGCACCGCCGGCTGCAGACGCCCGGGCGGCGTCACCATGGCGATGCGCTCCACCCCGGCCGCGGCGGCCGGCACGGCGTTCATCAGCACGGTGGAGGGATAGGCGGCGCGTCCGCCCGGCACATAGACGCCCACCGCCTCCAGCGGCGTCCAGCGCCAGCCAAGCTCAACGCCGGCCTCGTCCTTGAACCATTGGTCGGCGGGCCGTTGCCGCTCGTGATAGGCGCGGATCCGCTTGGCGGCGAAGGCGATGGCCTCGCGCACCTCGGGTGAGCACTGGGCCGCACCTTCTTCGATCTCCTCGGGCGTGACCCGGATGTTCTCGGCGCTGACATTGGCCCGGTCGAACTGACGGCCGAAGCGCAACACGGCCTCCAGCCCCTCGGTTCTGACGGCCGAAAGCACATCGCGAACCAGGGCGTCGACCTCCTCGGGGGTCTCACGACGCTCATCCACAAACGCGGCGAAGGCGGCCTCGAAGCCGGGATCGGAAAAACGGAAACGGCGCATGGGCGCTCTTTAGCGGCGCAAGGCGGTTCGCGCTACGCCTTGTCAGGCGTCGTGCGCGGGAGTCCGCGGCGTCGCCCAGGGCGCGGAGATATCGGCCAGCACCGCATCGACGCATTCCACAGCGATCCGCAGGTCGCCGCCGCCCGCGAAACTCAAGGTTATCGTACCCCCGGGCGCCTCGCCCGGCTCGAACTCCAGGGTCAGCAGCTCGATCACCGCCGACTTGGCGCCGCGCCGCAGGTTGCGCTGCTGAACATTCAGCACCGAGCCGATCTGCAGGGCCGAGCGCACCCGCTCGCCGCCCTTGCCTTCCCAGCGATACCGATTGAAGGCGACCGTGACCCGGCGCGCACGCCGCTCCACCGCGATGTCTCCGATCTTGGCCACGGCGTCCTGCAGGGCCGCGGAGATGACCGCGAGGTCCTCCGCATCTTCCGCCAGCAGGTGAAGCAGATCGCTCATCCCAAGTCCCCGATTTGTCCCGCCGCCGTCACGGCGCGGCGGAACCGACGTCGTTCTAGCGGCCGGGCCAACCTTGCGAAAGGCGCGGCGCGACTAATCCTCATCGGTCTTGGCGGGCGCGGGCGCACGGTCGGGAACCTTGCGGCGTCGCAGGTTGGCGCGCAGGGCCTTGGCAAGTTGAGCCTCGCGCTCGGCCGACTTCGGCTTGCCGGGTTTGTCCATATTCCAAGGGGTGCGGCGACCGGTCCGGCGCGTCAAGTTCTCTTCAGGCGCATTTAAGGCTTCACGCGGCCCTCGACGTTGGCTATAGCCCGCCCTCGCCTTTTCGCCGTTGTAGCTCAGAGGTAGAGCGCATCCTTGGTAAGGCTGAGGTCCAGGGTTCGAATCCCTGCAACGGCACCACTACAAACCCTTGCGGTGCAAGGGAACGCGAGGCCCGGCAGTCAGAAATGACTTGCCGGGCTTTGTCGTTTTCGGCGTGAACGTGTCGGGAACATGCGGTAAATTCAGGGAGAAACTTGGGAGGAAGCACGCCATGCACTTCGTCTACCTGATCGCCAACGGGAACGAGCACACCAAGATCGGCCACGCTCGAGACGTGCGTAAGCGCCTGCAAACCCTATCGTGCGGATCGTCGTCGGCGCTCGAGGCCCTACATGCGTGGGAGCGCGTAACGCTCGCCGAAGCCAAGCGGATCGCAGACGCCAAGGTCGCGGCCAAGAAAGCCGCATTCGCCCGCCACATCGACGCCGTTCGCGACTACTGGCGCGGAGAGCGTGACAGCTACCCCGGAAAGCCCGCATGACCGACTGGACTGGACAGGTTGAAACTACAGGCCTCGACATGAACGTGGTTCGGCTGGTGGCGCTCCTAGCCATGTCGAACGACGCAGAGCGGGAGAAGGACCCGTTTGTTCGCCGGATCAAGCTGAACGAGATGCAGGCAGCTATCCAGGCGGCCAAGCCAGACATTGAGGCGCTGGCCGAAGGGCTAATGTTCCTCGGCGCTGGAGACCCGGCCCCCAGACATGACGAAGGCCCCCACCCCGCGAGGGATGAGGGCCATTAAGCGGAGCCTATGAGGCTCAACGCTGGGGGTGGGGTATCCATACTGCGGACACCCTAAGTCCGGATTATCCGGAGTTTGAACTACCCATCCGGCGGATGCGTCTTGCCGATGCACCATCTCTGCCCCTGCCCTAGCCGAACCGCATTGGCCCTAGACCACGGAACCCACTCCCCCCACAGGAACGCCGACAGGGCGGGCGGTAGGGTTGATGGATCTATTCCCTCTGGAGGAAGGGGCTCGGCGGGAATGTCAGCGGCTAGGCTTGCCGGACACACCAGGGGAACCGGGGATGGAACCTGCGGACCAGAGCGCCCGGAGATCAGACTGCACCCCGACAGGAGCGGGCTCGCCAGCACAGCGAGGATGAGAGGCGTAACCAGCTTGGAAGGCGTCACGGGCGGCTCCTCGGTAGAAGGTGGCGGTTTGGGTCGCGTCAGACGCCTCCTGGGCGGCATTGGCGGTTAGGGCGTCGTCTCGGTCACGAATGGCGTCAGCGGCCTTGTGGAGGGCTTCAGCGGCGGTTTTCAGCGCGGCCTTCTGGTCTGCGATCTGGCCGGATTGGTGTTTGATGAAAGCGCCGGCCAGGGCCAGGGAGGCGACAAGGGCCGCGATCAGGGTTTCGCGCCAGAATCTCATTTCGCCACCCAAGTCCGATAGACGTGAACCACGATCAGCCCGGCGAGGATGAAGGCTCCGATCTCACCAGCTCCACGCGCCAGGCCTTCGCCAAATGCGGTGAGGTAGGTCATGCCTGCCCCCGATAGATCGCAGCCTCGCCAGCGCGTCGCCGGGTGAGGCCGTTGAGCACCTTCCCCGCCTGCTTGTTCCATCGGGCGAACTGTTCCGCGGCTCCCGCGTAGTCGGCCGCCAGGTGCTTGCGTAGGAGGGTTGAGGAGCCGAAGCCGCCCGTACCGATGTTGTAGGCCAGGGACACCATCGCGTCGAACTGGCCCTGGGTCGTGGAATGCTTGCCGAGAAGGGCCGCGACCTTGGCGGCGAAGGCGGCGAAGTCCTTGGCGAACCGCTCGTCAGCCTGCGCCTGGGTCCAGACGAGGCCCATGTGAATGTCGGACCCCGTTGTGCCCCAGCCGATGGTGGGGCGGTCGTTGGGGGTCGGCATGTAGGCGCTCAGCCGGCACTTCTCGAAGTCCTTGACGAACGCGATGATCTTGGGCGAAGGGGTCATTGTTGCTTCCCGACTTCGGTTGTCGTGGTAGTGGTGACGACGGCTGCGGGTTCATCCTGATCAATCGACCCAGACACCCCGTCCTTGCCGCCCTTGAAGTTGATGTTCAGGCCGGTGATGGCGGCCAGGGCCACGAGCACGAGAAGCTCAACCCCGATCAGCAGATAGAACATCGCGTCCAGTTGCTGGCCGGGTCGCTCGGAGGTCCAGGGACCGCGCCAGACGGCCCAAGTCCCGACCGCGAGCAGCAGGGTCAGAATGGCCGCGCCGCCGATCTGCGCCCAGATTTTCACCGGGGCGGCGGCAAGCATGGCCGACCAGATGCGGGAGATCATGGCGTCGGCCCCTTGACCTGATACGGCGGTATCCCCTGCGCCCTCATCGCCGCCCACATCTCGTCAAGCTCGGTGCGGCAGTTGGCGTGCTCCAGCCGGAGCTTCTCGATCTCCCGCGTCTGTCGGGCGATCTCCGCATCCTGCCTCGCGCAATGTCCCTCGATCCGGGCATTGACCGCGCTGATGATGTTGGAGCGTGAGAGCCAGAACGTCCCCAGGAAGGTCGCCGCCCCGGTCAGGGCCGCGACGATCAGTTTTCCGAGCCATCCGTCCATCAGGAAATCACTCATCGGCAGCGGTCATCATCGGGCGTTCTCACTCTCGTCCGGCGTTACAGGGGATGGTCAGGTTCTGGATTCCGTGGTGAAGCTATCGACGCCTCGCGAGGTCGGTGCGATGGCTCACTCCTTCGTGCCGCGCCCGAGCGGTGTTCGTGCATCGCTCGGGCGGACTGTAGTCAGACTGAGTAGGGGTGATGGGGGTCAGATCTCCGGGAACGGGATGACGTAGAGGCCCTTAGCGTCGAGAGCGGCCTGGACCTGAGCGCCCGGCGTGAACCCATCGTTGAAGGACGCGAACGAGAAGTTCGCCGCCGTGATGGCCGCCAGAGCGTCCGCCGCCGAGATCACCCCATCCACGCCCCAGACCACACCCTCGGGAAGCGGCGGAAGGTCTCCGTTGGAGAAGCCCAGGAGTTGGGCTTGGAACTCCGCGCTCACGCCCTGGTCGGACATGAAGTAGTGCGTCGGGGTCGCATCCCAGGCGGGGTCGGCGACCGTGGTGGCCTTGCGGGTGATGTTTCCCGGGCCGCGCCCCATGGCCTCCAGAACCAAGTTGACGTTGGTCAGGGCGGCGGCGGTGGCGATGCCAATGATGTTGATGGACATAGAGGGGCGCTCCTAAAGGGCTGCTGCGATTTTGTTGAAGGTGGCGAGGTCGATGAACTCGCGCCCAGCGACGACGGCTTTGACGGTTGCATCGGAAAAGCTCGACGAGACGCCGCTCGTGTTTATTCCGCCGATGAATAGCGGGAGTGTAGTGGCGAGCCCGCCTGTGTAAGCCGCCTCCACACTCGGTTGGCCCTGCCTAAAGAGGCGGGCTATCCCGCCCGAGGCGGAGAGCCCCACGACCGTCTCGACGCCGCGCATATCGCCGGGCATCTGGAACGTGCCCGGGTTCTGCGTTCCCGCTCCAGCAGTCAGGATGCCACCAGAGATCATGGCCAGGTAGAAGCGTTCAGTGGAGCCCCCAGCCGCGCCGACAATCCCGCGCGTTCCAGAGGATGCCAGGGGGATTTTAACCTTCGCCACGATGAAGTTGTCCGACGCTCCAGCGGCATAAGGCGTGCTTAGATAGTCATCCGACCCATCGAACGCCGCGCCCGTCGTCTGGAACTTGGGCTTGAGGCTGGTGGAGGACTGGGTAGCGGGGCTTCCAGGAACGAGCTTCGTCGTCGCGACCGAGAAGGTCCCAACCCCTGCGGTCAGACGGGTGATGGCTATGTACGTGGTGGTCGCTGTTGCGACGAAGAAATAAGCGAGCGATCCGGTCAAAAGGCCGACTGGGGCTAGGTTCTGATTGCCGCCTAGAGTGGACCCAACGGCAAGTTCACACCCCAGACCGCCGAAGGTTGCGGAGATGCAGTAGGTTTTCCCCACAACAGTAGAAATGGTTGCGCGAGCCCTGGCGCGGTTCGCCCCATCCGCTGTAAGCGTCCCAACTCCTGAACTGAAGACAAACGTCGCCGGGGCGGTGCTGGCGTCGGTCCATGTGTTTGCGATCAGGTCGGTCTGCGCGCTCAAGACCTGCGCGAGCGTCTGGCCGTTCCAGGAGCGTTGATCCAGCGCCAGACCGATGACCTCGTTCGGATCATCAGCAGGCGTCGGCCCGACGTTCTCCTGAAACTGACGGTCGGTCTTGGCAAAGTCGTACCAGAACCCGTCCGTCTGCCCGGCCATGAAGGCGGGTAGGCTGAACCCCACACCCTTGAAGAGGGCGGCAGCTCGGATAGAGGGCCGCATTAGGCGCCCAGACCCGAAACGCGGACCTGCATGTCAGAGGTCGAGGTGAGCGTGACCCCACTGTCGTCGATGATGTAGACCCCGATCTTCTTGCCGCCAGAATAGGGCTTCATGACGAAGGGATTGGGGGCGAGCGAGATCGACTTGGGCGTGCCGTGCGACGTGTAGCTGGCCCCCAGCGCGACCGACGACAGGGACTTTCGCACCAGGAGCGCGTTCGTCGCCGTCAGGGTGTAGGGGTCATTGTCCGCCAGCAAGGCGGACGGCGCGGCGCTCAGGAAGATAGCGCGCAGGTTCGGCTGCACCGCAGCCTTGAAGGTGACCTGTATCCCGGTGATCAGGACGGGGGCGTCATTGAGGTTGGCGACCGTGAACTCAAGGAACCCGCCCATGACATCGCCAGCGGCATAGGCGCCGTTCGTGGTGGCGGGACTGGCCGCGATGTCGAAGCCGTAGCCAGAGGCATAGCTCGGGTCTGCGGAGGACCCAGACGGGGCGGGCGAGCCGTCGCTGTTGACGCCTTTGACCGGTAGCGGCTCAAGCTCGGTCACCGGGATGTCGGCGACCTTGTTCCCAGTCGTCCGTTGGAATGCTGCGCGCATTGGGTGGGGCCTTTCCAGATGTGGAGGGGCGGCGTCTCACGACGCTGCGGGTTTTGATGGGCGCTGGCTGCGGCTGCCGTCGCGCCAGGTCGTCAAGCTATGGCGTGAACGAGGTAGTAGATTCCGCCGTGGCCGCCTCGGTTGCAGGTCCCGCCGCCGGCAGTGGTCCCGCTACCGCCCGCGCCAGGGTCAATACCCGTTGTGCTGGCGCTGGT
>NZ_JBBKVV010000073.1:0-15388 GCF_037968635.1 Phenylobacterium sp. | reverse complement strand
CCAAGCCCGTGGCCAAGCCGCCCGCGCCCTCGCCCGGTCTGGCGCCCGCCCCGACGCCTGCGCCCGCCGCGGCCGCGCCGACGGAGGTGCCATTTTGAGCCTTTCCGCCGCCCGTCCTCTGGATCCGTGGCGCTGGCTTGGCTTTCCCATGCTCCAATGCCTGGGCTGGACCCTGCTCTTCGCGGTCCCGCTGCGGGTCTTCACCCTGCAACTGCCCGAGCCGGTGTTCTGCATGGTCCCGGCCTTCGCCTGGGCGGTCATTCGACCCTCGATCCTGGCTCCCTTCGGCGTGCTGTTGATGGGGCTGTTCCTTGACATATTCTGGGGGTCTCCGATCGGGCTCTGGGCGCTGTCACTGCTGACCGCCTATGGCGTTGTCCTGCTCTGTCGCAACTGGATGGTGGGCCAGAGCCGGCCGATGATGTGGGCTTGGTTCGCCGCAGCCTGCGCCATCGCCAGCCTGGCGGGCTTCCTGTTCACGCGCCTCGATGCGCGCGCCTCGCCGAGCCTGATCGCGGTGGCTTGGCAATTCCTCGCCACAATCCTGCTCTATCCCTTCGCCCATCGGCTCATCGACAGGTTCGAAGATGCCGATGTTCGGTTCCGTTAGGACGTCGGCCGCATGAGCGAGCCCTCCATCTTCTTCACCGAGGTCAATGAGCGGCAGGGTGTCTTCCACCGCCGCGCCTTCCTCATGGGCGGCCTGTCGGGGCTGGGTCTGCTGGCGCTCACCGGTCGGCTGGCCCACCTCCAACTGGTGGAGGCCCAGCGCTACGAGAAGATGTCGGCCTCCAACCAGTTCAATTTCCGGCTGGTGCCGCCGCCGCGGGGCCTGATCGTCGACCGTAACGGCGTGATCCTGGCCTCCAACCGTCCGAACTTCCGGCTGCTGGTGGCCAAGGACGGGAAGATGGATCCCGAGAGCACGCTCAAGACCCTGGCTCACTTCGTGCCGCTCGACGCCGACCGCCAGGCCCGCCTGAACAAGGACCTGGCCCGCGCCCCCAAACGGTCGCCGGTCTCGGTGATGGAGGACATGAGCTGGGAGCAGTTCTCGGCCATCAATGTCCGCGCCCCGGAAATGCCCGGGGTCACCGCCGACATGGGTGAGGTGCGCGTCTATCCGCATGGCGGCGCCTTCGCCCACGTGATCGGCTACGTGGCCAAGGTGAACAAGGAAGACCTCGCCCCGACTGGGCCGAACTCCGAGTCCATCATGCTGCACCCGGGCTTCCGGATCGGTCGGCAGGGGGTGGAAAAGGCCTTCGACCTGCGTCTGCGCGGCCGGCCCGGGGCCCAGAAGGTCGAGGTCGACGCCAACGGCCGCGAGGTGCGTCAGGACGCCGACGGCGATATTCCAGCGACGCCAGGCAGCGAGATCCAACTCTCCCTGGACGCCGACATCCAGACCCGCGCCCTGGAGGTCATGGGCGACGAGAGCGGGGCGGTGGTCATGCTCGATTGCCGCACCGGCGACGTGCTCTGCATGGCCTCGGCGCCCAGCTTCGACGCCAATCGCTTTGTGCGGGGCATGACGGGGTCGGAATACCGGGCGTTGGCCAACTACGAACGCAAGCCGTTGCTGGACAAGGCCATGTCGGGTCTCTACCCGCCCGGCTCCACCTTCAAGCCGACAGTGGCCCTGGCGGCGCTGGAGGCGGGCATCGACCCTGAGGTCAGGGTCAATTGTTCGGGCGGCTGGTACTATGGCGGCCGTACCTGGCGTTGCTGGAAGCATGGCGGGCACGGCTCGCAAAACATGCACGACGCCATCAAGAACTCCTGCGACATCTACTTCTACCAGACGGCCCTGAAGATCGGGCCCGACCCCATCGCGCGGGCGGCTCATGCTCTGGGCTTCGGTCAGGTCTTTGACCTGGGCATTCCCGGTCAGAAGAAGGGCATCGTCGGGTCGCGGGAATGGAAGCGTAAGGCGGTCAAGCGCGAGCCGGTCTGGCAGCCGGGGGACTCCGTCAGCTACGGGATTGGCCAGGGCTATGTGAACGTCAACGCCCTGCAGCTGGCGGTGATGACCGCTCGGTTGGCCAACGGGCGCAAGGCGCTGAACCCGCGCCTGGTGCGCTCAATCGGCGGCAAGGAGCTGCCCAGCGGCGCGGCCGTACCCGACCTGCCGTTCCAGCAGCAACATGTCGACTATGTGCGCGGCGCCATGATCGCGGTGGCCAACGATGTCACCGGCACCGCCTATCGGCAGAGCCAGCTCGGACTCGGGGACGTGATGATGGCCGGCAAGACGGGCACCGCCCAGGTCCGCAGCTACGACAATGTCGCCGACCGCAACTCGGCCAGCGTCCAGTGGAAGCTGAAGGACCACAATCTGTTCGTCGCCTTCGCGCCTTATGACGCCCCGCGCTATGCGATCTCGGTGATCGTCGAGCACGGTGGCCTGGGGGGCGCGACGGCCGGCGCGCCGCGCGCGCGTGAGGTGATGCGGGTCGCCCTGCTGAAGGATCCTGAGATCCGCGCCCGCATCGAAAAGCCCCTGCCCATGCCCGAACTTACCCCCGAGGGCCTGGCCGAAGGCGCTGCGCCCGAGGCGCCCGTCGCCGGCGCGCCGCCGTCCGTCCCGCCGGCGGGAGGTCACACATGACTGTCAGCGCGCTGACCCGGCCCGGCGAACGCGACCGGCTGGTGGTCAAGTTCAGCGAGATCGACTGGCTGTTCTCACTGGCCCTGTGCCTGATCGCCGGGGCCGGCGCCCTGATGATGTTCTCCATCGCAGGTTCCTCGTGGGAGCCTTGGGCCGGGGCCCATCTGCTGCGCTTCGGCGTCCTGTTCGTGGTCATGGTGGTGCTGGCCATGGTCGATCTGCGGGTCTGGTTCGCGATCGCCTATCCCCTGTATGGGGTGGGCCTTGTTCTGCTGGTGCTGGTGGAGGCGATCGGCGACGTGCGCATGGGCGCGCAACGCTGGCTCGACCTTGGCCCCTTGGGCAGTTTCCAGCCCTCGGAGGTGATGAAGCTGGGAATCGTGCTGGCCCTGGCGCGGTTTTACCACTCGATCTCGGCCGACAACGCCCGTTTCTCCTGGTGGCTGCTGATCCCCTTGCTGATGATCGCGGCGCCTGTCGTTCTGGTGGCCCACCAGCCCGACCTGGGCACGGCCATGCTGATCCTCATGACCGGCGTCGCGGTGGTTGTGCTGGCTGGCCTGGACTGGCGGGTCATCGCCACGGCGCTCGGTGCGGCGGCGATCTCGATCCCCCCGATGGTGATGTTCGTGCTACACGACTACCAGCGCAAACGGGTCTTCACCTTCCTTGACCCGGAGAGCGACCCGTCGGGTTCCGGCTATCACATCCTGCAATCGAAGATCGCCTTGGGCTCGGGCGGATTGCTCGGCAAGGGTTACGGCCTGGGTTCGCAGAGCCAGCTCAACTTCCTGCCGGAGAAACAGACCGACTTCATCTTCGCGACCCTGGCCGAGGAGTTCGGCTTCGTCGGCTGCTTCTCGGTGCTGTTCCTCTACGCTGTGGTGATCTTCATGGCCCTGCGCACCTCGGCCCTGGCCCATTCCCACTTCGGGCGCTTGTCGGCGGCCGGCGTGACGGCGACGTTCGCGCTCTATGTGATGATCAACGGCGGCATGGTCATGGGCCTGGCGCCGGTGGTGGGCGTGCCCATGCCGATGCTCTCCTACGGCGGCACCGTCATGGCCACGGTGATGATCGGCTTTGGCCTGGTCCAGGCCGTGCGCGTCCACCGTTATTCGGAAGTCACCAGCGGCAAGGGCAGCTTCCTCTGATCTTCTCCTGCCCCTCGATGGGGGAAGGCTTTGATCGTTAGACCGAGAAGGCCTGATCTGTCGCCCGCACGAGGCCGTCGACGATGCCGGGCTCAGTCGAGGCGTGACCGGCGTCCCAGACCACCTCGAAGCGGGCCTCGGGCCAGGCGGTCTTGAGGTTCCAGGCGCTTTCCATCGGCGTGACCACGTCGAAGCGGCCCTGGACGATCCAGCCGGGGATGCCGCGGATCTTGCCGATGTTCTTCAGGATCCAGCCGTCTTCGTTGAAGAAGCCCTTGTTGGCGAAGAAGTGGCACTCGATGCGCGCAAAGGCGATGGCGAAGTCGATCTCGTTGAACTTCGAGGGGCGCGCCTCGGGGCCGCGAATGGAGATGGTGTCGCCCTCCCACTGGCTCCAGGCCGCCGCGGCCTCGGCCTGAACCCGACGGTCGGTGTGGGTGAGGCGGCGGTGATAGGCGCTGACCATGTCGCCGCGCTCGGCCTCCGGGATCGGGGCCAGGAACTTCTGCCAGGCGTCGGGGAACAGGAAGCTGGCCCCGTCCTGATAGAACCAGCGCAGTTCGCGCTGGGTCAGCAGGAAGACCCCCCGCAAAACCAGCGCCTCGACCCGCTGCGGATGGGTGATGGCGTAGGCCAGCGCCAGGGTCGAACCCCAGGAGCCGCCGAACACGGTCCACTTCTCGACGCCCAGGTGGATGCGCAGGCGTTCGATGTCGTCGATCAGCGACCAGGTTGTGTTGTCGTCCAGGCTGGCGTTGGGCCGCGACTTGCCGCAACCGCGCTGGTCGAACAGCACCATCTTCCACTTCGACGGGTTGAAGAACCGCCGCATGGTCGGATTGATCGCCCCGCCCGGGCCGCCGTGCAGGATCACGCAGGGCTTGCCGTCCGGATTGCCGCAGACCTCGTAGAAGATCTCGTGCTGGCCTCCGGTCGGCATCCACCCATGGGTGAAGGGCTCGCTCTCCGGGAACAGGCCGCGCCGGTTCGTGGAGGAGGAGAGGGCGGCCGGCGGGGTGTTGCGTTCCATCCCCCGCAGTCTAGCGCGGGAAGCGGCGGTCCATCCAGCCGAGGATGAGATCATTGACCTCTTTGGGCTTTTCTTGCTGCGTCCAGTGTCCGGAATCCTTCACCAGCACCTTCTCCAGGTCGCCGATCACCTCTTCCATGCCATCGGCCATGGCCGGCGACAGCACAACGTCCTTCTCGGCCATGATCATCAGGCAGGGAATGCCATCGACGCGGGTGGGCAGGTCGGCGCTGCGTTCCCAGTTGCGGGTGAAGTTGCGGTACCAGTTGATGCCGCCGGTGAAGCCGGTGGCCTCGAAGGTCTCCACGAAGGCGGCCAGTTCCTCGGGCGTGAGAAGCTGGTTGGCGGTGTCGGACTTGTCCCAGGCGTTCAGCAGATCACCGAAGGCGAAGGTCGACTGGCCTTCCGGGGCGGCGGACGACATGTCCAGCCCGGCGCCCGCGTCGAGGTCGCCCAGGGCGGCGGGCTTGCGCATGAAGAAGCGCATGGTCTTGTCGGCGTCCGCGCCCAGGACCGCGTCGGCCACGCCCGGCTTCTGGAACCAGACGATGTACATGTCCTCGCCGAAGGCCATGCGCATGGCGGCGATGGGATCGAAGGGGGAGCGGCGCATGAAGGGGGTGTTGAGCCCGATCACGCCGGCGCAGCGGTCGGGATGCATCAGCGGCATCTGCCAGACGATGATGCCGCCCCAGTCATGGCCGCAGAAGATCGCCTTCTCCACACCCAGGTGATCCATCAGCCCCACCAGGTCGCCGGTCAGGTGCTCCATGTCGTAGTCTGTGACCGCCTCGGGCCGCGAGGTCAGGCCGTAGCCGCGCTGGTCCGGCGCGATCGCCCAGCGGCCGGCGGCCTCGCAGGCGGCCAGTTGATGGCGCCAGGAAAAGGCCAGCTCCGGGAAGCCGTGGCAGAAGATGATCGGCACACCCTGGCCGCGCGGCCCCACCTCGTAATAGGCCATGTCGATGCCATTGACGGCGGCGTGCTGCACGGGCGGCATCTGGGTGGTGAGAGCGGACATGGCGGCGGTTCCTTGTGCGTTTGACTCATGATGCAGAGCTTCCGGTCGGGGAAGGCAAGCCTTGACGGTTCCCAGCCCGCCGAACCGGGTTAGAACAAGGCCATGAGCGATCCGCGTGCGCCGTACGTCCCGGAGAAGACCCCCTGGGGCCTGGTGATCCTGCTGGGATCGCTGACCGCCTTCGCGCCGATGTCCATCGACATGTATCTCTCCAGCCTGCCGGCGATCGGGGCCGATCTCGGCGCGAGCCCGGCCCAGACCCAGGGAACGCTGGCGGCCTTCTTCGCCGGCATGGCCATCGGCCAGTTCAT
Source organism: Phenylobacterium sp. (assembly GCF_037968635.1). GTDB lineage: Bacteria > Pseudomonadota > Alphaproteobacteria > Caulobacterales > Caulobacteraceae > Phenylobacterium. The sequence goes on along the minus strand of NZ_JBBKVV010000073.1, from coordinate 9,261 downwards.
ATACGGACCGGCCTCCGACCGCTTCGGCCGGCGTCCGCCTATTGTGGTGGGGGTGGCCATCTACATCCTGGCCTCCATCGCCTGCGCCCTGGCTTCGTCGCCGGAGATGCTGATCGGCGCGCGGTTCATCCAGGCCCTGGGCGGCTGCGCCGGCGGCGTGGTGGCCCGCGCCGTCGTCCGCGACCGCTTCAACCATACCGAGACGGCGCGGATGCTGTCGCTGATGACCCTGATCATGGGGCTGGCGCCGATCCTTGCGCCCCTGCTGGGGGCGGCCCTGCTGGTGCTGGGGGGGTGGCGGCTGAACTTCTGGTTCCTGGCGGCCTTCGGCCTGGTGGTGGGCGGCGCGTCCCTGTGGCGCATGAGGGAGTCGCGCTCGGCCGAGACCCTGGCCCAGGCGATGTCGGAGAGTCCCTTCGGCGCCTATATGGCCCTGCTGAAGCAGCGTCGTCTGATCGGCTACTGCCTGGCCGGGGCGCTGAACGGGGCGACCCTGTTCACCTACATCTCCGCCTCGCCGGAACTCCTGATGGGGACCTATGGGGCGACGCCCACCCAGTTCCCATGGCTCTTCGGCCTGAACGCCGCCGCTGTCATCGGATCGAGCCAGATCAATCGCTACGCCTTGCGCCGCGCGACCCCCGACGAGGTGCTCAGCCGCGCGAGCCTGGCCTCGGTCGCCGCCGGAGCCCTTCTGGCGCTGGCCGCCGTCACCGGGATCGGCGGGCCGTGGACCGTCCTGCCCATGCTCTTCATCCTGCTGGGCACCTACGGCTTCATGCAGGGCAACACCATGGCCGGCGCCTTGAACGTCGACACGCGCCGGGCGGGCTCCGTCTCAGCCCTGATGGGTGGGGCCTCCTTCGGCGTCGGCGCCCTGGCCTCTGGCCTCACCGGCGTGCTCCACGACGGCACGGCGCGGCCCATGGCGCTCACCATGTTCGTCGCCCTGATCGGCTCGGCCCTGGCGCTAAGGCTGCTGGCGCTGCCTAAGCGGGGGGAGGTTTAGGCCGGCTCCACGCGAGCGCCGCCCAACCACCCATGAAGGCCAGGCCGCCCAGCGGTGTGATGGCGCCGAACCAGCGCGGGGCGCCGAGGCCCATGGCCCAGAGAGAGCCCGAGAACAGCACCAGGCCCGCCAGGAACAGCGGCGGTGCGAGCGCCGCGCCCCGGCCGGACCGCTGTCCCGCCGCAAAGGCCGCCAGCATGTGGACGAAGCCGTAGAGGGCGCCGGTCTTCAGCCACTCCTGGGCCTTGGGGTCGGTGATCCCGTGGGCGGCGAAGGCGCCGAAGCCCACGCAGAGGAAGCCGCCGATGGCGGCCAGACGAAACCAGGGACCCACGACCTACCCCCAGACCGCCGGGCGGCGACCTTTCCAGGGGGCTTCCTTCTCAAGTTGGGCGGCCAGGCGGAAGAGGGTGGCTTCATCGGCGTAGCGGGCGCTGAACATCATCCCGATCGGCAGTCCGTTCGAGTCCATCTCCAGCGGCAGGGAGATCGAGGGCTGACCCGAGAAGTTCATCGGCGGCGTGAAGGGGAAGGCCTTGCCCTGACGGCGATTGACCTCCTTGGGCTCCAGATTGACCGGGTCGATGAAGCCGACCTCCGGCACGGGAGTCCCCAGCACAGGGCAGAGGTAGACGTCCCAGTCCTCGAAGAAGGCCAGGGTGAAGCGGTTCAGCATCCGCAGGTCTTGCAGGGCCCGGAAGGCGGCTGCGCCGGTGACTCTGCGGCCACCCTTCAGAGAGGCCCAGGTCAGGGGCTCCAGTTCGTCCGGCTCGGGCTCGCGCCCGACCTCGTCGATCAGGCGCTCCATGCCGCCGGCGAAGTTGGCGCCGCTCACCGGGCCGCGGGCGGCGTAAAGCGCGCGGTAGTCGATGCCCAGGCCCTTCTCCACCACGTCGTGGCCCAGGCTCTTCAGCAGGGTGGCGGTGCGTTCGAGGGCCGCCTGGATTTCGGGATCGATGGGGCGGCCGTTGGCAGTCTCGCTGGACCAGGCGATCCGCAGCTTGCCAGGCGAGGTCTCGATCTCCTGCGCGTAGGGCCGGACCTTGGCGGGCAGGGCGTAGGGGGAGCCGGGTTCGGGAATGCCGGTGGCGTCGAGCATGACGGCCGAATCCCGCACCGTCCGCGTCACCACGTGGTCCACCACGAAACCGGCGGCGTAGTCGAAGGCGTCGGGCAGGTTGGGCACCCGGTCGCGGTTGACCTTCAGCCCCACCAGGCCGCAGCAGGCGGCCGGGATGCGGATCGAGCCGAGGCCGTCGCTGGCGTGGGCCATGGGCACGATGCCCGCCGCCACCGCCGAAGCCGCGCCGCCCGACGAGCCGCCGGAGATGTGGGCCGGGTTCCAGGGATTTCGGCAAGGTCCCAGCAGGGCGCTCTCCGTCGTGCCGGTGATGCCGTATTCCGGGGTGTTGGTCTTGCCCAGAGGAACGACGCCGGACTCGCGGTAGCGCCGGGTCAGGCCGCCGTCCTCGGTGTCGACGATGTGGCGCGCGAACTTGCTGCCGGAGGTGCGGGGCCAGCCCGCCACCGGCATGCCCAGGTCCTTGATCAGGAACGGCACGCCCTTGAAGGGGCCGTCGGGCAGGGGGCCCTTCGCGCGCTCGCGGGCCTCATCATAGGCGGTGTGGACCACGGCGTTCAGGGTCCCGTTGTGCCGCTCGATCCGCTCGATGGCGGCGTCCACCAGCTCCAGGGGCGTCACCTCGCCCTTGGCCACCATCTGGCCCAGGGCCACGCCGTCGTGCTCGGAATAGTCGCTGATCGGCATGGTCTAGCCTTGGCTGGCGGGCATGAGGAAGCTCATCTTGGCGACGGGCTCGAGGCTGGGACCCTGCTGCTTCAGGACCGCGAACGAGGCCTCGGCGGCGTTCAGGGCCGAGTCGATATCGCCCTGCGTCATCGCCGCGCACATGAACATGTTGTGCCACGGGTGGACATAGACGCCCCGGTTCAGCATCTCGCTGGACCAGCAGAAGCCCTTGCGCAGGTCCGGGTCGTCATCGAACAGGAAAAGCGGCATCTGCACCGGGCCCGAGACCCGCAAGCCGAAGCCCGCCGCGCTCGCCCGTTCGCGCAGGCCGTCGGCCAGCCGGTCGCCCAGGGTCTGCAGCCGCTCCAGATAGTCGGTGTCGCGCACCAGCCGCAGGGTCTCGAGCGCTGCGGCCATCGGCGCGGCCTGGAACCAGAACGAGCCGGTGACATAGATCTGCGAGGCGGCTTTCCTAGCCTTGTCGGCGCCCAGCATCATCGAAATCGGGTGGCCGTTGGCCAGGCACTTGCCCCAGGTCGAAAGGTCGGGCTGCACGCCGATCAGCGACCACGAAAGGTCTCGCGACAGCCGCAGGCCGGCCCGCACCTCGTCGACGATCAGCAGGGCGCCCGTGCGATCACAGATTTCCCGGGCCTTGCGGGCATAGGCCAGGTCGGGGCCTGCCTGGTCGATGAAGGCGTCGTGCTTGAACGGCGCGGCGAAGATGCCGGCCAGGTCGTCGCCGGCCTCAGCGGCGGCGGCCTCCAGGCTGGCCACGTCATTATAGTCGCAGAAGATCTGATGGGCCTGGTCGCTTGGGACGGTTCCGGCCGGTCGGTTCACACACCAGGTGGCGGCGCCGTGATAGGCGCCCTTGGCCCGGATGATGGTCTTGCGCCGGGTGTGCTGGCGGGCGGTGGAGAGCGCCATGGAGGTGGCGTCCGTGCCGTTCTTGCAGAAGATCGCCCAGTCGGCGTGGGTGACCAGGGCGGTCATCTCCTCCGCCAGCCGGACCAGCAGTTCGGTAGGCCCGGTCAGGGTGTCGCCGAGGCCCAGTTGGCGGACATAGGCCGCGTCGATCTCCGGGTTGGCGTAGCCGAACAGGTTCGGGCCATAGGCGCACATGAAGTCGAGGTAGCGGGCGCCATCCACGTCCCACAGGTGGGCGCCTTCGCCGCGGGTGAAGAACTGCGGATAGTCGTCGGGCAGTAGGCCCACGGACTGGTGGCCGTACATTCCACCTGGGATCACCGCGGCGGCGCGTTCGCGCAGGGCCCTGTCTCGGCTGTTGGCTCGGCTCATGCTCGTCCCCTGTCCTTCGCCAAATTTCATGGCTTGGGATGACCTTACGCTCCGCGCTGTCCTCGGCAACCGGGAGCGGGCGCGGAACGCAATGATCGGGCGCTTTTGGTCGCCGCGGCGCAGACGGGATCGCGAGGAGAGCGCAGGGCGCGCGCCGGCGCCGTTCCGCCCGCGGCCGAAGTGAGCGGCTAGAACATTCCCATCAGGGTGCCGAAGAACGCCATGATCGCAGCGATGATCGCCTTGGACAGCACCCCCAGGACGATGATGCTCACCGCCGCCATCACCCAGCCGATGATCGCTGCATAACCGTCCCGTTCCGCCGTGCCGATGGCGAAGGCGGCGATGGCGAAGGAGGGCAGCATGTTGCCGAAGGGGATCGGCAGGAAGACGATGATGGAGAGCGAGAAGCAGATCGCCCCCATCAATCGGTCGGCGAAGCGGTTGTACATAAAGGTCAGGCGCGGCTTCAGTCGCCGCTCCAGCCGTTCCAGGTGGGGCATCAGCTTTTCCGACAGATTGCGGAAGTCCGACATGCTCATGGTGCGGTCCAGCAGCGCCCTGGGCAGCCATAAGGTGCGGCGCCCCAGCATCCACTGGGCCGTGATGAAGGCCAGGGGCGCGCCGAGGATCGCTGAGACCCCGGGGGGCATGGGCAGGACCAGCGGCGCGGCGAACACGAACATCAGCGCTCCAAAAGCGCGGTCGCCGAAGGTCTCCAGAATGTCGGCCACCGACACCTTGCGCGTCTTTCGCTCTCCGATCAGGACGAGCAGTTCGGAGACGCTGGCGGCATGGGCGTTATCGGTCATCGCAACCCTGGCGCTATCATGCTTACGCGGGCCTGCGGAAGGCCTCGCGCGATCACATCGCGCTACCGATTGCACGATGACGAGATTGGGCTCCGACTCGGTCTAGCAGGATGAAGATGTCCAGCCCCGTGCGCCTTGGTCTGTTCTACGGAGCCATCTTCATCGGTGGCGGCGCGGCGTCGCCCTATATCCCGGTCTGGTTCGACCATCGCGGCCTGAACGGGGCGCAGATCGGCCTGATCCTGTCGGCCCCTTTGTTGGCCCGCACCGTCACGGCGCCTCTGCTGGCCATGTGGGCCGACAGCTTCTCCCTGCGCCGTACACCGCTGATCCTGATGGGACTGGCGATGGCGGCAGGCTACGCGCTGATGGTGGCGCCTCTGGGGTTCGCCTGGTGGTTCGGCCTGTGGTTCATCGCCTCGACGATGTACGCGACGGTTGGGCCGCTGACGGACGTGGTGGTCCTGGCTCGGTCCCAGAAGGACGGCTTCAACTATGGCTGGCCGCGGGGCATCGGCTCGGTGGCCTTTATCATCGCCAATATCGGCATGGGTCTGATCCTGGCGCGGGGCTCGCCGGAACTGGTGCTGGTCTGGATCACCGTGGCCGGCCTGCTGGTGGCGTTTGGCGCGCGCTACTGGTTGCCGCCGGACCCGGTTCGGGTCGGTGGCGGAACAGCCGTGCTGGCCGAGCGCATGGCGGGGTTGCGCGATCTGTTCCGCGACAAGGACTTCATGCTGGTGGTGATCTCCGCCGGCCTGATCCAGTCGGCCCACGCCTTCTACTATTCGTTCTCGACCCTGGCCTGGCGCGACCAGGGGATACCGGAGTCCATGACCGGCCTGCTTTGGGGCGTGGGCGTCGCCGTCGAGGTGATCTTCCTGTGGTTCATGGAGCCCTGGCGCCGGAGGTTCGGCGCGCGCAACCTGCTGGTCCTGGGTGGCGTGGCGGCTGTGGTGCGCTGGGGCGCTCTGGCGCTCTCGCCGCCCCTCTGGATGGTGTTCCCGATCCAGGCCCTGCACACCTTTACCTACGCGGCGACCTTCATCGGCTCGCTGCAACTGGTGGATCAGCTCTCCAAGCCCAGCAACGCCTCGGCGGCCCAGACCATCAACTCGGCCCTCTCCGGTGGCGTGTTGAGCGGCGTGGCGACCATCGTCTCCGGCGCCCTGTTCGACCGCATCGGCGCTCACGGCTATTTCGTCATGGCCGCGATGTCGCTGGTGGGACTGGCCGGTGCGGTCAGGCTGTATGGCGTTCGGCGACTGGACGCCTAAGGGCGTCCGCAAGGGTACGCACCGTGGCGCGGACCGCCTGGTCGATCTCCTGCAGCGAGCCGCTGGCGGCGTCGGAGAATTCCCGGGCCTGGGGCACGTGCAGGAAGGCCACCGAGGGGGCGGCCGCGTCGGCGAGGAGCCGGTACAGGGTGAAGTTGCAAAGGTAGTCGCCCGCGTCGTCGGACAGCCGCGCGGCCAGGTGCGAGCCGATCAGGGCGGCCAGAATCTCGTCGGTGGGGGCGGTGGAGGCGAGCGCGCCGGGCCCCTCGGGCTTGATGACCGAGCCTTCCCAGGTCTCGCCGAGGTCGTCGGGCTTGGCGCGGCCGGCGTGGTTGCGCCCCATGGTCTCAACGCGGAAGGCGTCGGATTCGGTGGCCACGCCCACCACCAGCACGGCGTCGGCGGCGCGGTGGGCGAGAGCGCGCTGGATGGCCTCCACCGAGCCGGTCCAGGCGACGGGGAGGGTGAGGTACTCGACCTCGATGCCAGGGGGCGCCCAGGCCTCCCTGGCCAGGGCCTCGACCACGGCGGCGGAGGGATTGCGCGGCGCGGCGGGGAAGGAACCAAAGCCGCAAACCAGGAGACGAGACTGAGTCATGAACCCGACCCTAGGCGCCTGATGTGGCGCCGCCGTGGCGGGCTTACGCCACGACAGTCTTGCAGGCCGCTCGGATGGCGCGACTATGGCCGCAAAACATAGACGGGAGAGGAACCGCCGTGCGTGCGTTGGAAGTGACCGCTCCCTGGGGCGGTGACCAGATCAAGGTGGTCGAACGGCCCGATCCGACGCCGGGGCCCGGCCAGGTCCTGGTGCGCATGAAGGCGGTGTCGCTGAACTATCGCGACATGCTGATGATCAACGGCATGTATAGCCGCGGCTCCGGGCAGGCCGGGACCATCACCCCCTTTTCCGACGGCTGCGGCGTGGTGGAGGCGATCGGAGAGGGCGTCACTCGCGTGGCCGTGGGCGACCGGATCGCGACCTTGTTCTTCCAGAGCTGGCTGTCGGGCCGCCCGACCCTGGAGAAGCTGTCCTCGTCGCTCGGTTTCCCGATCCCCGGCGCGGGCTCTGAACTTCAGCTGTTCAGCGAGGAGGGGGTCTCGAAGGTCCCGGCCTATCTGACCGACCAGCAGGTGGCGACCTTGCCCTGCGCAGCGCTGACGGCCTGGCGCGGCCTGTTCGAGGACGCGCGGCTGGAGCCGGGCGACACCGTGGTGCTTCAAGGCACCGGCGGCGTCTCGATCTTCGGCCTGCAGTTCGCCCACGCGGCCGGCTACCGGACCTTCATCACCTCGTCGTCGGACGAGAAGCTGGCGCGGGCCAAGTCGCTGGGGGCCGACCACCTGCACAACTACAAGGCCGATCCCGAATGGGCCAAGGCCGTGCGCGTGGCCACCGCCGGGGTGGGCGCCGACTTCATCATGGAGGTCGGGGGCGGCGGCACCATCCATCAGAGCCTGAGGGCGATCCGCATCAACGGCCACATCGCCGTGATCGGGGTGGTGGCCGGGGCGGGCGAGGGGCTCAATCCCGGCGCCCTGATCGGCAATTCGGCCCGGCTCCAGGGCCTGTCGGTGGGCTCGCGGGAGATGTTCGAGGCCATGTGCCGGGCGCTGGAGCTGCACCGCATCCAGCCGGTCGTCGACAAGGTGTTCCCGTTCACCGAGGCAGGGCAGGCCTTCGCCGCCATGGCCGCGGGCGAGCATTTCGGAAAGATTGTTCTCACCTTCTAGGGCGGGTTCAGGGCGGCCTGAACCCGCCCTCGTTTTTCATTTGGCGCGCGTCGGACGCTAAACCGGTGTCCACTTTAGCTGACGCGCTTGGCAGGAGGCGTCCATGCGTACCAAAGGCATCAATCACCTGGCCCTCGTCTGCCGCGACATGGGCGAGACCGTGAAGTTCTATCGCGACGTGCTGGGCATGCCGCTGATCAAGACCATCGCCCTGCCGGACGGGGGGCAGCATTTCTTCTTCGACTGCGGAGGCGGCGCCAGCGTCGCCTTCTTCTGGTGGCCGGAGGTGCCAGCGGCCGCCCCGGGCGTAGCTTCGGTGGCGAAGTTCCCTCAAGCGCCCAAGTCGGCCGTCGGCTCCATGAACCACGTGGCTTTCGACATGGAGGCCGGTGATCTGCAGGATAGCATCAAGCGGCTGCAAGCCGCCGGTGTCGAGGTCTTGCCCATGGTGGTGAACCACGACGACAGCGCCGCCGGCGTGGCCGCCGAACTGCATCCCGGCGTGTTCGTGCGTTCGGTCTATTTCACCGATCCCAACGGCATCATGTTGGAGTTCGCGGCCTGGACGAAGGACTTCGGGCCGCAGGACGTGGCCCACGAACCGGCCGGCGCGGCGGTGGAAGCCTGATGCCGCGCCTCAGGCAGGTCAGCCGCGCCGAGGCCACCTCCGAGATGGTCACCAAGACCTACGACCTGCTGTTCGGCGATCGCGATCCCGTTGCTGAGCCCGGGACGGCCACGGGCACGACCGGCGACTGGTGGACGGTGTTCGCCAACAGCCCCGACATCCTCAAGCACGCCAACCAGGGCTTCGCCCTCTACCGCACGCCGGACCGCAAGCTGGACCCGGTGCTGCGGGAGCTGGCGCAGACCCGGGCCGGCTGGGCCCGCGGCAGCCAGTTCGTCTTCTCCCAGCACTGCAAGTCCCTGCGGGGCCTGAAGGTCTCGGAGGAGCGGATCGCGGCGGTGCCCAACTGGCAGGTGGCCGACTGCTACAGCGCCAACGAGCGGGCGGTCCTGGCCTATGCCGACTGCCTGGTCCTGCAGGGCGGACGCACCCCGGACGGAGTGTTCACGGCGCTGCGGACCTTCCTGGACGACGTGCAGATCCTGGAGCTGACCTACATCACCGCGCTCTACGACATGCATGCGGTGATGAGCCGGGCCCTGCGCCTGGAGTTTGACGACCGCGACGACCCCATCGTCGAGGTCGCCCCGCCCGAGGGCTTCAGCGCGCGGGACTTCCTGGATACTGGCCGGCGCCCGACCTAGATCGAGTAGTCGAGCTCGCCTTCCAGCCAGGCGGTGATCTGCTCGGCGGCTTCGGTCGGGGAGACCTTCGTCGTATCGATGCGGATCTCGGCGGCCTCGGGGGCT
>NZ_JBBKVV010000072.1:0-7275 GCF_037968635.1 Phenylobacterium sp. | reverse complement strand
GACCTGGCCTCCCCGGCGGCGGCGGCCAGGTCGGCGGCCCGGGCGGCGAGCGCCGCCTCGGCCTCACGCAGCTGCGTCTCGGCCAGGTCCGAGGCCTCGGCCACCATGCGGGCCTGTTTGGTGATGGCGTCGGCCACAGCGCCGGCCTGGGTGTCCAGAGCCTGGGTCAGGCTCAACATCTGCGTGCGCTCCTGGCCAAGCGCTCCGGTCAGTTCGGTGGCGGTGCGGGCGCTGGTGGAGGTGGCCTCAATCAGCCGCTCGCTCTCCGAGGCCAGGGCCTGGCGCAGGGCCAGCAGGGTCTCGCGCGCCTCATCGGCGGCGGCTCCGGCGCGGACGATCTCCTCGCGCACGGCCTGGACCACATCGCTGGCCCGGGCGCCGGCGGACATGGCCGGGGTGACCATCTCATCAGCCAGTTGCTTGGCGCGGCTGGCCTCGGCGCCGAGCTTCTGGCCCTGGCGAATCATGTAGGCGGCGATCCAGACAAAGGCGGCTGGCCCCACGGCCATGGCCGCGAGCACGGTGAGCGCGAAGGGGTCGAAGTCAAAGGGCGACACGGCCCGACGATAACCGAAAGCGAACGCGATGGGCGCCAGGGCCCAGAGCACCGAGACCACGAGGGCGGCAAGATAGATCGGCCAGGCCGACGGAATATCGGCGCGGGTCGCCTTGGCCGGCGTGAGCTCAGGGCGCGGGGCCGGTATCTGGACGTTGGCGGGCGCGAGGTCAGCGGCGGGCGGGATCGGCGACAGAGGCGCGGAGCCTTGCGGCTCGGCGACGGGCGGGGCGACAGGCGGCACAGCGGCGGCGAGGTCGAGGTCCGGAGTCGCCTCAGGCGCAGCCGTGGTCAGGCGCTGCGTCGCGTCCTCGTCGGTCAGGCTCTGGAAATCTACCGGCGGATGCCGCTTCTTGATCTTCATTCGCGGCCTGTCTCAAGCGCCCCTGCGACCGGGCCGGCGCGAACTTCCGCGCCGCCCAACTATTCTCGCCCCAAAGCAAAGGATTACCGGCGAACCGGGCGCGCGGAAAGCGTCATTGGACGGAATCAGGTCCGATGGAGACCGATTGTCGCGGAGTCCCGAAATGGGGCGCCGGCCGCAGCCTCAGGTTCTGACGACCTGCGCCTTCTGGGGAGGGCAGTCCGAGGCCTTCTGAACCCGGTCCATGATCCTTACGGCGGCGCGCTTGGGCGGCGCGGTGCGCGCGATGGTGCGTTCGGCTGGAGCTGGGTGCTCGATCTTCGGCGCCTCAATGGCGACTCCGAAGTGCGAATAGGCGACGGCGGAGGAATGGACCACCACGGCGGCGACGATTTCGGTCAATGTCTGCACGTCGAACACCTCCCCGAGCCCGTTGCGATTCCGTCGATCGCCGGTATACGACAAGCGCCGCTGTGGCGCGACGCCATGTAACGTGAAATTTTCGTCATGTAACGGGGTCGCGAGGCTGTTCGCCCCGAAAACCTAGCGCTTACGACAAAATACGTCCCGCAACACAGAGGTCTCGGCGACGTATCGCCCGTCACCATCAAGGGCCAGGCGCGCCCGCTGGCTGGAGTCGTAGTAGGCCGACGACCCCAGCTTCATGGAGCGGCAATAGGCGCTGGCCGAGGAGCCGTTGGCCGCGATCTCGAACCCGACGACATTGGGATAGGGGAACAGCACGCCCGTGGCGCCTTCATAGGGCTGGCCGCCCTGGGGGCCGCCGCCGCCCCATCCGCCGCCGCGGCTCCACGCGCCCTCGAAATAGCCCTGCAGCGAGGAAATCTTCCCGCCCATGCCGACGGTGTTGAGGTCGGCGATCTGGCCGCTGAGATCCTGGCACTTGCCGCGATAGCCGGAGTTCTCGCACACCCGCCAGCGTCCCTGCAGGCGGGCGCTCTGGGCGAGGTCGTTGAAATTCATCGAGGCCAGATTCTCCCCCGTCGCCGTGACGGTCATCTGCCGGCCCTGGAAGTTGGGCAGCTCGTAGAGGGTGGCCGTCGGCGCCCGGTTCTGACCGGCCCCGAAATTTCCGCCGTTGTTCTGGCCCCAGGACTGGGCCGCCGCCCCGGTGGACGTCAGCGAAAGGGCCGCGATCAGGGCGGCGCTGCTGGAAAACCTCATCGGAACCCTCCGGATACAAGCTTGGCCCGAAGCGTACCCGGACCGCCGGGGATGATGAAAGGGGCTCACGCCGCGAGCGAGTCCTTGAACGCCGCGCCCTCGTGGGAAAGCAGCCAGCGCTTGCGCGGCAACCCGCCGCCGTAACCGGTCAGGCTGCCATTGGCGCCGATCACCCTGTGGCAGGGCACGACGATAGCGACGGGGTTGGCGCCGTTGGCCAGGCCCACGGCGCGCATGGCGCTGGGCTTGCCGATCCGTTCGGCCAGGCCCTTGTAGCTCAGGGTCTCGCCGGCCGGGATGGTGCAGAGCGCCTCCCAGACCCTGCGCTGGAAGTCGGTGCCATTGGTGGCCCAGGCGACGCGCGCGAAGGCGTCCATGTCACCCTCGAAATAGCGCGTCACCGCCGCGCGCAGGGCCTCCGGCGCGCGGCCGCGGGTGAGATCCAGGCGCGGATAGTGGCGCCCCATCAGGGTGCGCATGCGCGTCTCATAGTCGGCGAAGTCGAAGGCGCGCAGCACGCCATTCTCGTCCACCACGAGGAGGGCGACGCCGACCGGGGTTTCGAGGCGATCAAGGATCAGGGTGTCAGGCGGCGACTTGGTCATGGGACTTGTCCTTGGTGATCTTGGGATCGAGCGCCGCGTCGGACGCCCAGAGATGGGAGGCGGCATAGGCCCGCCAGGGGCGCCAGCGTTCGGCGCGGGTCAGCAGCTCAGCGGGCGTCGGACGATGTCCGTCTTCGTCCTCCAGGGCCCGCAGCAGGCCGAGGTCGGCGTGGGGGAAGGCGTCCGGCTCCCGCAGGGCCCGCATGGCGATGTATTGCGCGGTCCATTCGCCGATGCCCGGCAGGGCGCGGAGTTGGGCGACCGCCGCCTCCAGGCTGCGCTTCATGCCAAACAGGTCAGGATCGGCGGCGGCGGCCTGCGCCAGGGAGACCAGGGCGCGGCCACGGGCCCGGGGCATGCCCAGGGTCTCGACATCGGCGGACGCAAGTTGCTCGGGCGTCGGGAACAGGTGGGTGAGGCCCAGCGCATTGGCCGCCTCGTCCTGAATGGGGGCGCCGTAGGCCGCGGTGATCTTGCCGGCCAGGTTGCGGGCGGCGACCACGGTGATCTGCTGGCCCAGCACCGCGCGGACGGCGAGCTCGAACCCATCCCAGGCGCCGGGCGCGCGCAGACCGGGACGCCGCGCCACCAGGGCGGCGAGTTCCGGGTCCTCCGACAGGTGGCCATTGATCAGGGCCGGGTCGGCGGCCAGATCGAAGACCCGGCGCAGCTTGGCGATCACGGCGGGCCAGGCCTGGACCTTGGGGAAGCGCAGGGTGACGTCCAGCCAGTCGCCGCTCCCCTGCCCCACGATCACCAGGCCGTGGGCGTCGCCCACCTGCAGCAGGCGGGCGTAGCGGCGGTTCGCAACCGTCTCCACGCCGGGAATGGCCCGCAGGGTCCAGAAGGCCAGCATGGCGTCCCAGTCATAGGGGGCGCGGTAGGGCAGCCGTATCGTGGTCCCCGCCCCATCGTTCGCGCCGATATCGGCCGCCCCTGAGCGCCGCAGGGCGCCGGGCGGGCGGTCGAAGAGCTGCTGGAAGGTCTCGTTGAAGCGCCGCACGCTGCCGAATCCAGACGCCAGGGCCACCTCCGCCATCGGCAGGCGGGTCTGGTGGATCAGCTGCTTGGCCAGCAGGACGCGGCGGGTCTGGGCCACCGCAACGGGAGAGGCCCCCAGATGCTGGCGAAACAGCCGGCGAAGCTGGCGCTCACCCACCCCCAGCCGCTCGGCCAGGCCGTCCACATCGCCCTCATCCAACGCCCCCTGCTCGATCAGGGACAGGGCCCGCGAGACGGTGTTGGAGGTGCCCTTCCAGGAGCCGAGGTCCGGCGAGGTCTCGGGGCGGCAGCGCAGGCACGGCCGGAACCCTGCCTCTTGCGCAGCCGCGGCCGAAGGGTAGAAGCAGATGTTCTCGCGCTTGGGTGTGCGGGCGGGGCAGACTGGCCGGCAGTAGATGCCGGTGGTTCTCACCGCCCCGAAGATGCGACCGTCGAAACGGGCGTCTCGCATCGAGAAGGCGCGGTAGCAGGCGTCGTCGTTCATATCCATGAGCTGATAGTCTGCCGCTCAAGGGATGAAGTCTCGCGGTTTTCGGACATCGCCCCTAGGTGTGTGGCGGTTTTCGGACGCCGAAGGCGGTAGCCCTTTCCTCGACACGCTGTCAGGAATTCTCTGTCGTAACCCAGGCGGGCCTCTCGTAAGTCACCCGCCTGGCCAAGGTCTGGCCCAAGTTGAACTGCAAGGTTTCCTGATGGCGGTCTCCGCGCTCGCATCCAAGCCGGAGATGTCTCCGGCCACCCTCACCCACCTTCAGCGACTGGAGGCCGAGAGCATCCAGATCTTCCGGGAGGTGGTGGCCGAGTGTGAGAACCCGGTGATGCTCTACTCGGTGGGCAAGGATAGCGCCGTCATGCTGCGGCTGGCGCAGAAGGCCTTCTTCCCCGGTAAGCTGCCCTTCCCGCTGCTGCACGTCGACACGACCTGGAAGTTCCAGGCGATGTACGAGATGCGCGCCCGGATGGCCGCCGAGCTGGGCGCCGACCTGCTGGTCTACCAGAATCCCGAGGCCAGGGAGCGCGGCATCAACCCCTTCGACCACGGGTCGCTGCACACCGACATGTGGAAGACCGAGGGCCTGAAGCAGGCGCTGGACAAGTACGGCTTCGACGCGGCCTTCGGCGGCGGCCGGCGCGACGAGGAGAAGAGCCGCGCCAAGGAACGGGTGCTGTCCTTCCGCTCGGCCCAGCACCGCTGGGACCCCAAGAACCAGCGCCCCGAGCTCTGGCATCTCTACAATACCCGCAAGGCCACCGGAGAGAACTTCCGCGCCTTCCCGATCTCCAACTGGACCGAGCTGGACATCTGGCAATACATCCACCTGGAGAACATCCCCATCGTGCCGCTCTACTTCTCCGCCGAGCGCCCGGTGGTGGAGCGCGACGGCATGCTGATCATGGTCGACGACGACCGCATGCCGATGCGGCCCGGCGAGGTTCCGATGATGAAGTCGGTGCGGTTCCGCACCCTGGGCTGCTACCCGCTGACCGGCGCCGTCGAGAGCACCGCGGCCACCCTGCCTGCGATCATCCAGGAGATGCTGCTCACCACCACATCTGAGCGTCAGGGGCGGGCCATCGACCACGACCAGGCCGCCTCGATGGAGAAGAAGAAGCAGGAGGGATACTTCTGATGACCGCGCAAGCCGCCGGGACCCACCAGTCGTCCCTCATCGCTGAAGACATCGACGCCTATCTGCAGGCCCACGAGCACAAGAGCCTGCTGCGGTTCATCACCTGCGGCTCGGTGGACGACGGCAAGTCGACCCTGATCGGCCGATTGCTCTATGATTCCAAGATGATCCTGGACGACCAGATGGCCGCTCTGGAGGCCGACTCCAAGCGGGTTGGCACGCAGGGCGGCGACATCGACTTCGCCCTCCTCGTCGACGGCCTGGCCGCCGAGCGCGAGCAGGGCATCACCATCGACGTCGCCTACCGGTTCTTCTCCACCGACAAGCGCAAGTTCATCGTCGCCGACACCCCCGGCCACGAGCAGTACACCCGCAACATGGTCACCGGCGCCTCCACCGCCGACGCCGCCGTGATCCTGATCGACGCCCGGCGCGGGGTGCTGACCCAGACGCGGCGCCACTCCTATCTCGTCAGCCTGCTGGGCATCCGCCACGTGATCCTGGCCATCAACAAGATGGACCTGGTGGGCTGGAGCCGGGAAACCTACGACACCATCCTGGCCGAGTACCGCGCCTTCGCCGCCCAGATCGGCATCACCGACTTCACCGCCATCCCGATGTCGGCGCTGAAGGGCGACAACATCACCGAGCACAGTGAAGCCGCCCCCTGGTACGACGGCCCGCCCCTGATGGCCCTGCTGGAGACCCTGCCGGTCGAGGACGATCTGCAGAGCCGGCCCTTCCGGATGCCGGTGCAGTGGGTCAACCGCCCCAACCTGGATTTCCGCGGCTTCTCGGGCCTGATCTCCACCGGCGTCATCAAGCCCGGCGACAAGATCAAGGCCCTGCCCTCGGGCCGCGAGAGCATCGTCGAGCGCATCGTCACCTTCAACGGCGACCTGGATCAGGCGGTGGCCGGCCAGTCGGTGACCCTGACCCTGGCCACCGAGATCGACATCAGCCGCGGCGACGTCATCTCCATCGCCGCAAGCCCGCCGCCGGTGGCCGACCAGTTCGAGGCCACCCTGGTCTGGATGGATGACGAGGCCATGCTGCCCGGCCGCCCCTACCTGATGAAGGTCGGCGCCCGCACCGTCGGCGCCTCGATCACCGAGCCCAAGTACAAGGTCAACGTCAACACCATGGAGCACCTGGCCGCCAAGCGGCTGGAGCTCAACGAGATCGGGGTCTGCAACCTCAGCCTCGACGCGGCCATCGCCTTCGACCCCTACAGTGAGAACCGCGACCTCGGCGGCTTCATCCTCATCGACCGGATTTCCAACCGCACCGTGGCGGCGGGCATGCTGCACTTCGCCCTGCGCCGCAGCCAGAACGTCCACTGGCAGGCCCTGGACGTCGACAAGGCGTCGCGCGCGGCGCTGAAGGGTCAGCGCGGCCGGGTCGTCTGGCTGACGGGCCTCTCGGGTTCAGGCAAGTCCACCATCGCCAACCTGGTGGAGAAGAAGCTCCACGCCAACGGCCGCCACACCTACCTGCTGGATGGCGACAATGTCCGTCACGGCCTGAACAAGGACCTGGGCTTCACCGACGAGGATCGGGTGGAGAACATCCGCCGCGTGGCCGAGGTCTCCAAGCTGATGGTCGATGCCGGTCTGATCGTGCTGGTCTCGTTCATCTCGCCGTTCCGCGCCGAGCGCCGGCTGGCCCGCGACCTCCAGGCCGAAGGCGATTTCGTCGAGGTCTTCATCGACACCCCCCTGGCCGTCGCCGAGGCCCGCGACGTCAAGGGCCTCTACAACAAGGCCCGCGCTGGGGAGTAGAAGAACTTCACCGGCATCGACAGCCCTGACGCAGCCCCCGAGGCCGCCGAGATCCGCATCGATACGACGAAGGTCTCCCCGACCGAAGCCGCCGAGCAGATCACCGCCTGGCTGGAAGGCGAGCTCGACTACTCGATCTAGGTCGGGCGCC
>NZ_JBBKVV010000071.1:0-82211 GCF_037968635.1 Phenylobacterium sp. | reverse complement strand
GCGCCTGGAGGGCGAGGTGGGCCGCCGGGTGCGCGCGGCGCGCGATCCGCTGTTTTCCGGCGAGCGCGCCCGCACGGCCTCCGCCCAGGCCGGGATTGACCGCGACCAGGCCCTGGCCGCCGCGCAGCAGACGCGGGCGGATCTGGCGTCCTATTGGGGCGGCAGCCCGGCCTTTGACCTGGATCCCGCCTCGCTGGAGCCGACGCCGTTGGGGCCCGCCCTCCCCGTCGCCGACACGCCCGATCTTCGCTTGCTGGCGACGGAGCGCGACCTGAGCCAGGCCCGGATCGGGGTCGAGCGCGCCCGCGCCGTGCAGGACCCGAGATGGCGGGCCGGCCTTCGCCATTTCGGTGAGAGCAATGATGTGGCGGTCATCATCGGAGCGTCGATCCCCCTGGGCCGAAACGACACCAACCGGGGCGGCATTGAGCGCGCCCAGGCTGAGCGGACGGCGGCCGCCGCCGACATGGCCGCCGCCAGGATCGACCGGGAGCGGGAGGTCGTCCGGCTGAGCGCACGGCGCGCGGCGATCCTGGCCCAGGTGAGCCGCAACGACGCCGAGGTCGCCCCCAGCGCGGCGCGGGCCGTGACCCTGGTCCGCGACGGCTTCAACCGGGGCGGCGGCGCCTTCACCTACCTGGAGGTGGCCGACGCCCAGAGGGCGGTCATCGAGGCCAAGTCCCAGCGCATCGACCTGCTGAAACGCTTCCATCTCGACGGCGTGCGCCTCGACCGGCTGACCGGTCGCCATGCCGCCCTCCTCTCCAATGTGGAGACCCGCTGATGTCCTTCCCCCTGACCCGCGGCCTGGCCGCGCTTGTCCTCAGCCTTGGCCTGCTGGCCGCCTGCGGGCAGAAGCCTGACGCCCATGCCGAGAGGGACGCGCACGCGACTCCCTCCGGCGAGTACGAACGCGGCCCCCATAGGGGTCGCATGCTTCGCGAGGGCGACTTCGCGCTGGAGATCACCATCTTCGAGGACGGGGTGGAGCCGGAGTTCCGGGTCTACGCCTATCGCAAGGACAAGCCCGTCGACCCGAAGACGGTGCAGCTGCGTGTCGAGCTCGCTCGGCTGGGCGGAAAGGTTGACCGCTTCGCCTTCACGCCGGCTGAGGACTACCTGCGGGGCGGCGGCGTGGTGGCCGAGCCCCATTCCTTCGACGTGAAGGTCCGCGCGGTGGAAAAGGGCGCGACCCACAGCTGGGCCTATGCCTCGTATGAGGGACGCACCACCATCTCGGCCCAGGCCGCCCAGGCCGGCGGCGTCCGCACCGAGCTGGCCGGACCCGCGCTGATCGGTGAGTTCATCGACCTTTCGGGCCGGGTGGAGATCACGCCCGAGGGCAAGGCCGAGGTCCGGGCCTGGTATCCCGGCCGCATCCTGATGATGCGGGGCGAGCTGGGCCAGTCGGTGCGCAAGGGTCAGCCCATGGCCCGGGTGGAATCCAGCCACAGCCTGCAGGCCTATACGATCCCCGCGCCGATCAACGGAGTGATCATCGAGAAGAACGCCAATGTCGGCGGGGTGGCGGGGGACCAACCCCTGTTCGTCATCGCCGATCCGACCCAACTTCACGCGGAGTTCTTTGTCTTCCCCCGCGACGCCGAACGCATTCGAGTTGGCCTGCCGGTGGAGGTCCGCTCGTTGTCAGGGGATGCACGGCTGACCGCCAAGGTGGAGGCCATCCTGCCCACCGCCGACCTGGCCAGCCAGACCCTGATGGCCCATGCCCACCTGCCCCCCGGCGCGGCCCAGAGCTTCCGGCCCGGCATGGGGGTCGAGGGGTCCTTCGCCGTCGGCGCCCAGCAGGCGCCGCTGGCGGTGCGCACCAAGGCGCTGCAGCGCTTCCGCGACTTCACCGTGGTCTTCGCCAGGGTGGGGACGACCTATGAGGTACGGATGCTGGACCTGGGCCGCCGCACGCCGGAATGGACGGAGGTGCTGGGCGGGCTGGAGCCCGGAACCGAATATGTCGTCGACGGGGCCTTCCTGATCCGCGCCGACATCGAGAAGGCGGGCGCCAGTCATGACCACTGACCTGGCCGCGCCGCGTGACAGCCTGCTGACACGGATCATCACTCTTTCGATCCGCTTTCGTTGGGCGGTGCTGGCCCTGGTGATCATCTCCGCCGCCGTGGGTGTCTGGAGCTTCCAGCGATTGCCCATCGATGCGACGCCGGACATCACCAATGTCCAGGTGCAGATCAACAGCCAGGCGCCCGGCTTCTCGCCGCTGGAGTCCGAACAGCGCATCACCTTCCCGGTGGAGACCGCCATCGCCGGCGTGCCGGGTCTGGTCCACACCCGCTCCATCTCCCGCTACGGCCTGAGCCAGGTGACGGCGGTGTTCGAGGATGGGACGGACATCTACTTCGCCCGCCAGCTGATCAACGAGCGGCTGCAGGGGGTGCGCGACCAGATTCCCGCCGGCATCGCCCCGGAGATGGGACCGATCTCGACCGGCCTGGGCGAGATCTTCATGTACACGGTGGAGGCCAAGCCGGGCGCGCGCAGGCCCGATGGCCAGGCCTATAGCCCCGAAGATCTGCGCACCCTGCAGGACTGGGTGATCCGGCCGCAGATGCGCACCACGCCGGGAGTCACCGAGGTCAACACCATCGGCGGATTCGAGCGGCAATATCACGTGGCCCCCCTGCCCGAGCGGCTGTCGGCCTATGGCCTGACCCTGACCGAGGTGATCTCCGCCCTGGAGACCAACAACGCCAATCTGGGGGCGGGCTATGTCGAGCGGTTCGGGGAGCAGTACCTGGTCCGGGTTCCGGGCCAGGCCGCGGGAATCGAGGACCTGAAGGGGGTCATCGTCAGTCATCGCAACGGCGTGCCAATCCGCGTCGCCGATGTCGCCGATGTGGGGATGGGCGAGGAACTGCGCACCGGGGCGGCCACCGAGAACGGCCGCGAGGTGGTGCTGGGCACCGTCATGATGCTGGTGGGGGAAAACAGCCGCACCGTCGCCCGCGCCGCCGCCGCCCGGCTGGAGGAAGCCGCCAAGGCCCTGCCGTCCGGGGTCGTCGCCGTGCCGGTCTATGACCGCACCGACCTGGTGGACCGCACGATCAAGACCGTCGCCACCAACCTGGTGGAGGGCGCGCTACTGGTGGTGGTGGTGCTGTTCCTGCTGCTGGGGAACATCCGCGCCGCCGTCATCACCGCGGCGATCATCCCGTTCTCCATGCTGCTGACCATCACCGGCATGGTCCAGGGCCGGGTCTCCGGAAACCTGATGAGCCTGGGGGCGCTGGATTTCGGCCTGATCGTCGACGGGGCGGTGATCATCGTCGAGAACTGCCTGCGGCGGTTCGGCCAGGCGCAACAGCGGCTGGGGCGGGTGCTGACCCATGACGAGCGCTTTGGCCTGGCGGCCAGCGCCACCGACGAGGTGATCGGCCCGTCGCTGTTCGGGGTGCTGATCATCACGCTAGTCTATGTGCCGATCTTCGCCCTGACCGGGGTGGAGGGGAAGATGTTCCACCCGATGGCGATCACCGTGGTCATGGCCCTGACCGCCGCGATGGTGCTGTCGCTGACCTTCGTCCCGGCCGCCGTGGCCCTGTTCGTCACCGGCAAGGTCGAGGAGCGCGAAAGCCCGGTGATGCGCGGCGCGCGCCGGGTCTATGCGCCGGCCCTGGCCTTCGCCCTGCGGACGCGCACGGCCATGGTGGGCGCAGCCGTGGTCCTGGTGCTGCTGGCCGGGTTCGCCGCGAGCCGCATGGGGTCGGAGTTCATCCCCAACCTGGACGAGGGCGATATCGCCATGCATGCCCTGCGCATCCCCGGCACCAGCCTGACCCAGGCGATCGGCATGCAGACCGCCCTGGAGGCGCGCATCAAGCGGCTGCCGGAAGTCGAGCGGGTGGTGGCCAAGCTGGGGACGGCCGAGGTGGCCACAGACCCGATGCCGCCCTCTGTGGCCGACACCTTCATCCTGCTGAAGGACCGCAAGGACTGGCCCGATCCGCGCAAGCCGCGCGCCCGGCTGGTGGCCGAACTGGAGGCGGCGGTGGCCGAGATTCCCGGCAGCAACTACGAGTTCACCCAACCGATCCAGATGCGGTTCAACGAACTGCTGTCGGGGGTGCGGGCCGATGTGGCGGTCAAGGTGTTCGGCGACGACCTGGATCAACTCAACGCGGTGGGTGAGCAGGTGAAGACGGTCCTGGAGGCCACCGAGGGCGCGCAGGACGTCAGCCTGGAACAGACGACCGGACTGCCCATGCTGCAGATCACCCCGGACCGCGCGGCGCTGGCCCGGCTGGGCTTGAATGTTCAGGACGTGCAGCGGGTGGTGGGCATATCGTTGGGGGGCGCCGTCGCGGGGCAGATCTTCGAGGGCGACCGGCGGTTCGACATCGTCGTGCGCCTCCCCGAGGCCCTGCGCAGCAATGTCGACGCGGTCGGGCGGCTGCGGATTCCGCTGGCGGCGTCCGGGGATGGCCCTCGGGGGTTCGTGCCGCTGGCCGACGTGGCCAAGGTCGAGGTCCTGATCGGGCCCAACCAGATCAGTCGCGAGAGCGGCAAGCGCCGCGTGGTGGTCACCGCCAATGTGCGCGGCCGCGACCTGGGCTCCTTCGTCGAGGACCTGCGGCGCAGGGTGGGCGCGGAGGTGGAGATCCCCAGCGGCTATTGGGTGACCTATGGCGGGACCTTCGAGCAGCTGATCTCGGCCGCCAGGCGGCTGCAGATCGTGGCGCCCGCCGTGCTGCTGCTGATCTTCGGCCTGCTCTACGCCCTGTTCCGGTCAGCCCGCGATGCGGCGATCGTGTTCTCCGGCGTGCCCCTGGCCCTGACCGGCGGGGTGGCGGCGTTGCTGCTGCGGGGGCTGCCGCTGTCGATCTCGGCGGCGGTGGGGTTCATCGCGCTCTCTGGGGTGGCGGTGCTGAACGGGGTGGTGATGGTCAGCTTCATCCGCAACCTGATTGCGCAGGGGCGTCCACTGGACGAAGCCATCTCCCAGGGCGCGCTCACCCGCCTGCGGCCGGTGCTGATGACGGCCCTGGTGGCCAGCCTGGGGTTCGTGCCGATGGCCTTCAATGTCGGGGCCGGAGCCGAGGTGCAGCGGCCGCTGGCCAGCGTGGTGATCGGCGGGATCATCTCCTCGACGATCCTCACCCTGCTGGTGCTGCCGGCGCTCTACCGGATGGTCCACGGGCGCGGGGTCGCGAAGGGAGGCGCAGCTTGAGCCTCAGATGCTCCCCTTCTGGGGGAGCTGGCGCGTCGCGCCTGAGGGGGACTTTGACTCTTGCCTATGGGCGGCGGGAGCCAACTAGGTTGGTCCCCCTTCGTCTCGAGGCTGCGCCTCGATCCACCTCCCCCACATCGGCGCTACGCGCCTGGGGGAGGATCTACTACGGCTTCACGAACTTCAGGATGAACTGGTCGGTCTTGCCGCGGATGGCGGGGTCGAAGACGTTGGCGGTGCGGGGGTCGGCGGGGATGTCCAGAAGCTGGCTCTCGCTCTCCAGCTTGAAGCCGGCGGCCTCGACCTCGGCCTTCACCGCGGCGATGTCGATGCGGTGCAGGGTGTCGGCGTCGGCGATCCCAGTGCCCGCCTTGGCCTCGTGGTCGACGATCAGGTAGACGCCGCCGGACTTCAGGGACTTGAACACCTCGGCATTGACCTTGGCGGCGGTGTCGGCGGGGAACGGCCCCAAGTGCAGGTCGTGGTAGTTCTGGACCGTCAGCACCAGGTCCAGGCCGTCGGGCAGGTCGAGGGCGCCGAAGTTCATGCTGAGCGGGGTGACGTTCTTGTAGGCCGCCGGGACCTCCTTGACCGCCTTGCCGTAGTTGGCGGCGAAGGCGATGAACTCACCGGGCTGATAGGCGTAGACCTGACCCGTGGGCCCGACGGCCACCGACAGGATGCGGGTGAAGTAGCCGCCGCCCATCACCAGATCGACCACCTTGTCGCCGGGCTTCACCCCGGTGAAGGCCAGGAGATCACCTGGCTTGCGGGCGGCGTCGGCGGCGGTCTCAGCGGCCGGGCGCGCCGGATCGGCCAGGGCCGCGGCGATGTTGGCGGGGACCTGGGCGGCGGCGGCCGTCGCGGTCAGGCCGACGATGACGGCCAGGGTGGCGAGGGTGTGTTTCATCGGAAGTCCTCTGGTTTGATCGAGAGGAGACGCGAGGTCAGCCCGCATCCTCCACCTTCAGGCTTTCGCGCAGGGCCCGCTTCAGGAACTTGCCCGAGGCGTTGCGCGGGATGGATTCGTTGAGGAACCAGACATAGCGGGGAGCCTTGTGCTTGGCGGCCAGGGCCGCGCAGTGAGCGCGCAGTTCGTCGCCGGTCAGGCTGTGGCCGGGACGCAGGAGGATGGCGGCGCCGACCTCCTCCCCCAGCCGGTCGTCGGGGACGCCGAAGACGCAAGCTTCGGCCACGGCCGGGTGGCGGTAGGCGGTGGCCTCGACCTCGGCGCAATAGACGTTCTCGCCGCCGCGCAGGACCATGTCCTTCTTGCGGTCGACGATGAAGATGAAGCCGTCCTCGTCGATGCGGGCCACGTCGCCGGTGTGCAGCCAGCCGTTGGTGATGCTCTCGGCGGTGGCGTCGGGGCGGTTGAGGTAGCCCTTGATCACCGGCGCGCCCTTGACCCAGAGCTCGCCCACCTGGCCGGGGGGCACGGTCTGGCCGTCGTCGTCCACGCAGCGGGCCTCGAATGTGGGCATGGCCGGGCCGCAGCTGTCGGGCTTGTCGACGAAGAAGTCGGCGCTGACCGAGGTGATGATGCCGCAGGTCTCGGTCATGCCGTAGCCGGTGTTGGGCCGCGCGGTGGTGACAGCGGCGTCGATCTTGGCCACCAGGTCGGGCTGCAGCTGGGCGCCGCCGCCGCCGAGGCTGAGCAGGCTGGAGGTGTCGGTCGCAGCGAAGTCGGGATGACTGATCACCTCACGCGCCATGGTGGGGACGCCGCTCATGGCGGTGACCTTCTCGGCCGCGATCAACCGCAGCGCCTCGCCCGCATCCCACTTGTACATCAGCACCATCTTGCCGCCGGCCGCCGTCAGCGCATAGGCGGCGCAGTTGTTAGCGGTGACGTGGAACAGCGGGGTGACGATCAGGCCCGCGGGCACGCCCGGGACCGGCGCGCTGGCCGGATCGATCCCGTTGGCGCGCAGGGTGGCCAGGCCCTGGACCTGGCCGGAGAAGCCCATGTTCATCAGGTTGGCGACGCAGCCGCGATGGGTGAGCTGGGCCCCCTTGGGAAAGCCCGTGGTGCCCGAGGTGTAGAAGATGCAGGCGTCGGCGTCGGGGTCGATCTGGACGTCGGGCATGTCGCCGCCGCGACGGGTGACCTCGCTGAACGGCAGGACGCCTTCCGGCGGGTTCTCCATGCGCACAGCCACCAGCCGGACGCCGTCGGCCATGGCCGGGCGCTCCTGGACGCGGGCCAGGCGCTCGGCGTCGCAGAACATCACCTTGGGGGTCGAATCCTTCAGGGCGTAGTCCATCTCGTCGGCCACCCACCAGGCGTTCATGCCGACGGCGGCGACCCCGATGCAGACGCAGGCCCAGTAGAGCAGCATCCATTCGGGATAGTTGCGCATGGCGATGGCCACCCGGTCGCCGGGGCGCACGCCCTCGGCCCAGAGCCAGGCGGCGATGGCGTTCACCCGTGTGTGGGCCTCGCCATAGGTCAGGCGCTCGTTCTCGTAGACCAGGTAGTCACGGTCGGCGAAGGCGGCGGTCGACAGCCAGACGGCGCGGATATTGGGCGGGGCGTGCTTGAAGTTGCGGATGGTGTTCCCGCGGACCTCGATGTTCTCGATCTCGAAGGGCTGGCCCTCGGCGGTCAGCTCCGACCAGGCCTGCTTGAGTTCCGCGTAGTGCATTGTTTCGTCCCGACGTTTTTTGGTTTTTCGATTTCCCCCATAGTGTCGGCATTCCGCCGGGTGCGCCAAGCGGGAAAGAGGGACCAGGGCCATGAAGACCTATCGCATCGGCGTCATCGGCCTGGGCCAGCGCATCGCCCATGTTCTGGCCGCCATGAAGGAGGTCGGCTGGAGCCTGGAGGTGGCGGCCTATGTGGATCCGGGGCCGGTGGGGGCGCCGATCCTTAGCCAGGCCGGGATCCCGCTGGGGACGCAATACACCTCCCCCGGCGCCCTGCTGCACGACGGGCCCTATGACCTGGTGATGATCGGCACGCCCAACCACCTACACATGCGCCACCTGGGCCTGGCCATGGCGGCCGGCTATCCGATCTTCGCCGAGAAGCCGATCGTGCGCACGGTGGAGGAGACCTATGCGCTCGCCCGCGCCCTGGCCGAGCCCGGCCGGCCGCCGCTGTTCATCGGCCTGGTGATGCGCTCCATGCCCATCGTGCGCGAGGTGATCAGCCGCGTGGATTCCGGCGCGCTGGGGGAGATCATCTCCATCGACGCCACCGAGCACCTGCCGGTGGAGCACGGCGCCTATCTGGCCCGCAACTGGCGGCGCAAGGTCGAGTGGGGTGGGAGCTACCTGCTGGACAAGGTGTGCCACGACTTCGATATCTTCGGGCGGATCGCCGGCGCCCGGCCCTCCAAGGTGGCGAGCTTCGGCGGGCGGCGCGTGTTCACCTCGGAGCGGGCGGGCGCGGCCCGGACCTATGACGACGGGTCGCCAGCCTATGTCGCCACCAACCCCGGCTGGATGGGCGCCAACGACGCCTTCGAGAGCGACATGGACGTCACCGACCACCAGACCGCCATGGTGGAATACGCCAACGGCGTGCGGCTGTCCTTCCACGCCAACAGCCACGTCAGCCTGCCCGAGCGGCGATGGTACGTGGCCGGAACCGACGCCACCCTGATCGCCGATTTAGTGCGCAACAAGCTGATGATCCGCCCGACGTTGAACCGGCAGAAGCCAGAGCGCATCGACTACGGCGGGGTCACCGCCGACAGCCACAACGGGGCGGACCAGGCGATGGCGCGGGACCTGTTGGCGACGCTGGAACTGGGGACGGCGTTCCCGGTGACGCCCTATGACGCCATGGAGGCGGGGCTGACGGTGATGGCGATCGACCAGGCGATGGAGGCCGGGACGATGCTGGACTGCGGGCCGATGTGGGCGGGGTTGGATGAGGCGCGGGGTTAGGTTCAGAGCCCGACCGCCTCGTCGGATTCGCAGTCGATTCTTGGCGTGGAGCCGAGCTCCCGCACGAGCGCGGCGAGGTCGTTGTAGTCCGCCGCCACCTCCATGCCCAATGGCGTCGAGAGCTTGGGGTTCGCGCGGACTCCGCTGCAGCAGAAGCAAACCGCGATCTCACCGACCATCTTCCCCTTCGCATCGTACATGCGGAAGAAATGGTGCGGGACGAAGCATGCGGCGGTGATCAGCGCCTCCGATTCCGCGTGGATATCCCCGCGAAGGCGTTTGATCTGATCGGGCGTGAGGGCGCGCACCTCGGAAATCTCGTCGTGGTCCCGCTCGTAACTGCGGGCGAAAAGGCGGGCAGAGACGGCTTCCGGATAGATTTCGTCCATCTTGCCGCCACAGGCGGTGAGCGTTGCGGCTATCAGTAGGGTTGCGAGACTGCGCAGGTATTTCTTCAAGCCCCAATCCCCCGAGTTTGAGCCAGAGCATGGGATGGTTCTGCGGGGGTCACAACCCCTGGATGATCTCTGGCAGCACCGCCAGAAGGGTGTTGGTCTGCGCCTCCGCGCCCACCGTGATCCGCAGATGCTCCCCGATTCTCGGCGCGCCCCAGCGCCGCACCAGGATGGCGCGTTCGCGCAGCGCCGCCGCGAGCGCCGCGCCGCTGTGCTGCGGGTGGCGGGTGAAGACGAAGTTGGCGCTGGATGGAAGGGTCTCGAAGCCCAGCGCGGTGAGGCCTTCGACCATGCGGGTTCGGGTCGCGGTGATGGCGGCCAGGGTCTCGCGAAAGTACCCCTCGTCCTGCACCGAGGCGATGGCGCCGGCCTGGGCGGGGCGGCCGAGGGGGTAGGAGTTGAAGCTGTCCTTTACCCGCGTCAGGGCCGCGATGAGGTCGGGGTGGCCCAGCGCGTAGCCGACGCGCAGGCCGGCCAGCGCCCGGCTCTTGGAGAAGGTGCGGACCACCAGCAGGTTGTCGTGGGCGGCGATCAGGGGAATGGCGGTGTCGGCCCCGAAGTCCACATAGGCCTCGTCGATCACCACGGGGATGTCGGGGTGGTCGGCCAGCAGGGTCTCAATGTCAGAGAGCGGCAGGGCGACGCCGGTGGGGGCGTTGGGGTTGGGCAGGATGATGGCGCCGGCCCTGCGGCGATAGTCGGCGACGCGGACCCTGAAGGCTTCGTCGAGGGGGATGGTCTGGGCCTCGATGCCGAACAGGCGACTGTAGACCGGATAGAAGCTGTAGGTGATGTCGGGGAACAGCAGGGGCGCGTCGTGCTTCAGCAGGGCGGCGAAGGCGTGGGCCAGGACCTCGTCGGAGCCGTTGCCGACGAAGACGCAGGACGCGTCGAGGCCGTGATAGGCGGCGAGGACCTGGCGCAGCTCCGTGGCCTCGGGGTCGGGATAGAGGCGCAGGGAGTCCGACGCCTCGGCGGCGATGGCGGCCAGGGCTTTCGGCGAGGGGCCGAGCGGGCTCTCATTGGTGTTGAGCTTGATCAGGCCCGGAATGCGCGGCTGCTCGCCCGGGATGTAGGGCGACAGCGTGTGGGTCAGGTCGCTCCAGAGGCGGCTCATGGAATCTCAGCTATGCTGGCGTCGGGCTCGGAGGTCTCTGACATGGAAACCCAGGTTCTGCACCTGTCGCAGGTGGCGATGATCGATTGGGCCGACCGGGCGTGGCCGGGCGCCATCAAGCCCGAGTGGTTCGCGGGCCAGTCGGAGGGACGGCTGGCCAAGCCGCTGGGGATCACCCAGTTCGGGGTGAACCTGGTGACGCTGGCGCCCGGAGCCTATTCGGCCCTGCGCCACTGGCACGCGGCGGAGGACGAGTTCGTCCACGTGCTGAGCGGCGAACTGGTGCTGATCGACGACAATGGCGAGCGGGTGCTGACGGCGGGATCGTCGGCGGGCTTCCCGACCGAGGTGGCCAATGGGCACCATCTGGTGAACCGCTCGGCGGGGCCTGCGACCTACCTGGCGGTGGGGTCGCGGCGGCCGGGGGACGAGGTGGTGACCTATCCAGATGATGATGTGGGGGTGGTGGCGAAGTAGGCGCCCTGCCCCGTCGATGCGCCCCCTCTGGGGGAGCTGGCGGCGAAGCCGGCTGAGGGGGGCTTTGGTCCTTGTTTGAGGGTGGAACCTGTCGACGACGTCGATCCCCCTCCGACCCGGACCTGCGGTCCGCGTCACCTCCCCCACATCGGCGCGATGCGCCTGGGGGAGAATCTGGGTGCGGCAGGGGGTTTGCATGGCAGGGGGTCGGAGGGGCCTATGACAACCATCAGTGTTTCAAACTGGACCGATCTCAGCGCGCAGGACCTGGCGTCGTGGCGCGCGTGGCAGGCGGGCAGTCCGGCCCTGGCCAGTCCCTTCCTCAGTCCCGGTTTCGCCCAGGCGGTCGACCGGGTGCGGGGCGACCTGGCGTTCGCGGTGCAGCGGGATAGCGCCGGGGCGGCGCAGGCCATCCTGCCGTTCCATCCGGGTTATCTGGGCTCGATCTCGCCGCTAGCGGGGCCGATGTCGGACTGGCACGGGGTCCTTGCCGCCGATCCCGACGCCACCGATCTGAAGGCCATGGTCACGCGGCTGGGCGCCAGCGTGCTGCGGCTGGAGAACGGCCACAGCCCGACGCGAGGCGCGCCCGGCACGGTGGAGTTCTCGCACCTCATGGACCTGAGCGGGGGCTACTCGGCCTATGAGGCGCGGGGCCAGGCGCGGGAGGCCGGAGCCTTCAGCCGACTGGCCGGCCGGGGCCGCAAGCTGGCCCGAAACCACAAGGTGACCTTCGATCTGGACGACCGGTCCCCGGAGGCCCTGGACTGGTTGATCGCCAACAAGCGCCGGCAGTGTCTGGCCACCGGCCAGTTCGACGTGTTTTCCGTCGGCTGGACGCGCGCCCTGCTGCATGAGCTGTTCGGTGTGGCGACGCCGGAGCTTCGCGGGCGGCTCTCCACCCTGCGGATCGACGGCGACCTGGCCGCGGCCCATTTCGGCATCCAGGGCGCCGGCGTGCTGCACTACTGGTTCCCGGTCTATGACGAGGCCCACGGCGCCTGTTCGCCGGGGCTGATCCTGCTGCAGGCCATGGCCCGTAACCTGGCCGACGAGGGCGTCACCGCCATCGACCTGGGCAAAGGCGACTATCGTTACAAGCGCGAGTTCGGCGACATCCAGCGGCCGGTCTATCGGCACGCGGTGTGGGGCGACAGCGTCAGCGGGGCGCTGTGGCGTTCCATGGACGGCCTGGAGAGCGGCTGGGCCGCCCTGCCCCTGGGCCAGGTGGCGCAACTGCCGGGCAAGGTGGCGCGGCGGGCCGACCGGCAGCTGAACTTCTACCTGGGCGACCTGCGGGCGGCTTAGCCCCCCAGTTTCCAGCCGACCGCCTTGACGAATTCCTCGTAGAACGCGGGCTCATAGGCGCGCTCGGGGTCCTTACGGACCCATTCGTCGAGCATGTGGGCGTCGTCGCCCACCAGGATGCGCCAGGTCTCGGCCTTCACCCCGTCCAGGATCACCGTGGCGGCGGCCGCGGCGGTCATGGGGGCGTCTTCCAGGAAGCGGCGAGCGCCCTCGGCGACCATGGCCTGGATGGCGGCGTCGGGGACCTGAGAAACATCCATGCCGGCGGCCATCATGCGCGACCGCGCCGCAGCCAGTTCCTCGGGCCCAAGGTCGTCGGACTGGGTGTCGCCCTGCACCTTGCGGGAGTTGGCGACGATGGCGGTGCCGATGTGGCCGGGCATGACCACGCTGGCCTTCACATGGGGGGCGGTGATCCGCAGGTCGGTGACCAGGGCCTCGGTGAAGCCCTTCACCGCGAACTTGGCCGCCGCATAGGAGGTATGGGAGGTGTTGGGACCGATGGTGGCCCAGAAGCCGTTGACGCTGGAGGTGTTGACGATGTGCGCCTCATCGGCGGCGATCAGCATGTCGAGGAAGGTGCGGACCCCCAGATAGACCCCGCCCCAGCAGACATTGAAGGTCCGCTCCCAGGCCGCGCGGGTGTCGGCGACCATGCTGCCGCCGCCGGCGATGCCGGCGTTGTTGAACAGCAGGTGAATGTGATCGGTCTGGTGCTGGTGCTTGATCTCGTCACGGAAGCGCTGCAGGGCGGCCTCGTCGGAGACGTCGGCGACATGGGCGGTGATGCGCACGCCCTGGGGGATCCGGTCGCCCTGACACAGGGTGATGGTCTGGGCCATGTTCGTGGCCGAGACGTCGCACATGGCCACGTGACAGCCCTGGGCCACCAGCTGGCGGGCGAGCTCGCGACCCATACCTGTGCCGCCGCCGGTGATCACGGCGATCTTGCCGGTGAAATCCTTCATCGCGTCTCTCCCCTTTTGCGGGAGCTTGGACCCTGGCGGCGCCGCGCGGAAGCATGACCCCACGTCAGGCAGGCGTCGCGGTGAGGCGAGCGTGCTTAACCCATATTCATCGCGCTTTTTGGCCAGCCGTTCACGGGAGGCCGGCAATCTGTGGGCGAACAGAAGTGGTCGTATCGCCTTGGAACAGATCAGCAAAATCGCGAACGCCGGGGCCTTGTCGGCCCGGGACATTCTTGACGCCTTCGACATCTGGCTGAGCGAACGGGTGGCCGACGCGCGCGCGGCCGGGATGGACCTGGCCTTTCACGACAGCGACTTCGACATCGCGCCGGGCCGGGAGCCCGCCCTGGTGGGCTGGCGCCACATGCTGCTGGCGCCCGGCGCCTGTCCGCCGCAGGGTCCGGACTGGACGGTCTATCGCCTGCAGGACCAGGGCTCGGCCGCCAAGAGCGGCGCCGGCGGCCTCGACCAGGATGGGCTGCGCAAGGCGCTGGAGGCCCTGGGCTACGGCGCCTATCTGAGTTCGGCCAAGACCGGCTGATCGTTTAGGCCGGTCCCAACCGCACCCAGTCCGCTGCGTCCAGGGCATAGGGCGCGAACAGGAAATCACGGATCGCGGCGATCTGGTCGCTCCGCCATTCCACCAGCACGAAATAGGCAGGCGCCTCCATCGCGTCGGCGCCGAAGACCAGCATGGCCGGACGGCCCTCGACCGCCCCGAAGGCGAACCGCCATTTGGTCTCTTCGGCATAGCGCGTGAAATAGGGGACGATCCTGTCGCGCCCTTCCCATTTGAGCCTGTTCACCAGCTCAAGCTTCACGTCGTCGGCGAGCATGGCGCGGATCGCATCGAAGTCGCCCATCCGGAACAGATCGACAAAGGCGGCCATCTTCCGCCGCGCCGCATCGGGCATCAGCGGCAGCCGGGTGTCCGGGGTGGTTTGCGCCAGGCGCCGCAGCGCCACACGGCCGCGTTGAAGCGCGGACTTGGCGGCCGCCGGCGTACACTCGGCGATGGACGCGACCTCATCGATCGAATGGCCGAGCACATCCTTGAGAATCACCGCGCAGCGCTGAAGCTCAGGCAATTGCAGGAACGTCTGGAAGCTGACGGCGACGATATCGGCTTCGGGCATCGGCCCGGTCTCGATGTCTTCGGTGAGCGGCACGACCGTGTTCCGGGACCTGCTGCGCAGCAGGTCGAGGCTCGTATTGTGGGCGATACGGAACAGCCAGCCCTCAAGATGGTCCACCTTGGTGCCCTCGGCGCGCGCGCTCAAGGCCTTGACCAGGGTGTCCTGCAGCACATCTTCGCCATCGACCGTCGAACCTGTCATCCGCGCGCAGTAGCGATGCAGACGCGGCCTGAGCGCGGCCAGCCGATCCTCGAATTCGTCGCTGCTCATGCCTCGGAACCTGCCCCAGCCCCGCGCTCCGTCGCCAGGGCCTTGTCGGCGATGTCGAGAAGGATCGCCGACAAGGCCGCCGGTTGCGACAGGAAGGGCGAATGGCTGCTGTCCAGGGTGTGGGTGATCGTCGCGCCGCCGATCGTGGCGTCAACCGCGGCGATCATGTGGTCCTGACCGGCCAACGGCACCGCGCGATCCTGCGTGGTGCGGATGTAGTGGCGTGGCACGGAGCCGAACCTCTCCGGCGTGATTTCGGAGGGGGCCAGGGCGCCGCCGTTGGGTTCGTCGCTGTGCAACTGCGACGCCGCCTGGGCGAAGTCGGCCTCGGTCAAGTCGGCATAGAACGAGGCTTTCAGCAGCGACCTGTACGTCTCGTCGGCGGGCCCGGTGTTGATCCGCGTGGCGCCGATCGCGATCGTATCCCCCACGAATAGTCCGGGCGACAGGGCTGAGGACATGGTCTCGTGCGGGATCATCGACAGCAGCGACACGCCGTTGTGGACCATGAAGCCCGCGAGATAGACGACCGCGGCGAGGCTTTCGGGAACCTGCTCGGCGACCGCCGAGATCGTCATCCCGCCGGCCGAGTGCCCCACCAGGATGACCTTGCCGTCGCTCAGCGACGCCGCTTCCTTCACCAGAGCGACAACCGCCTGCGTCCGTTCGGCCTGTGTAAGGCCGGCGACCGGCGACGGCTCGGCGGCGAAGGCGGCGAGGTCGAACGGGCGGGCGCCGAGCGACTTCGGCGCGATCGTATTGGCCCCGGCGCCGGGAAGGTCGACGGCCAGGACCGTATGGCCTTGGGCCTCAAGTCTCGGCGTGACCTTGTCCCAGGCCGACTTGTTGTGCCAACCGCCGTGGACGAGGACGAGAGCTACTTTGGGTGTCGACATCGTCGATCCTTCTCGCTTGATTTTGCGGCGGGCGCCAACGGCCGCCGCGGATCGGGTCAGACTTCCCGCGTGTCGAAAACGAAGATTTGGACGCCCGTCTCGTCAGGCGCGTAGAGTTGGCGGTCCGCCGCGACCGCCCGGCCCTCCGGACTGGCGAAGGCCTTTTGCATCGCCTCTAGATCATCGAAGTACACGGCGCCGATAAGGTGGACATCGCTCGGCCCGGCCAACACCGAAACGGGTCCGGCGCTGACCTCGTATTTCCGGACACCGGGCATCTTCTTGGCCAGCGGTATGTGCGTCCCGAAATAGTGCTTCTCGAACGCTTCGACGTCAGCGGGCTTCTTGTAGATGGCGACGAGCTTGGCCATTGCGACTCTCCTTTTGTTGCGGTCGCACCAGGGACGAAGCGGCGGCAGGAAACGGATCGCGGCGTCCGAAAAGATTTGAGGCCGGTCACCGGCGAGGACTTATCCGCGGCAAAGGGCTACGCTTTTCGCGCAGCCTGGGTTGCGTCCCGGCGTCGCGGCCGCAGGATAGGGGAAACCTGTTCCGATTCAGAAGGCCCCTGCCCTTGCAACGCGCGCTCCTCGTCGCCTCCGTCCTGACGCTCTGCGCCGGCGCGGCTTTCGCCCAGACCGGCGCACCGCAGCCGCTGGCCCTGCCGCCGGCCATCGCCGCGCCCGCCGACACGCCCTATGCTGGGGTCCTGAAGCTGGCGGTGGACGCCACCGACCTCGATCGCCGGATATTCCGGGTCCGGGAGACGATCCCGGTGGCCAAGGCCGGGCCGCTGACCCTGCTGTATCCGAGCTGGATCCCGGGCAACCACGCGCCGCGCGGGCCGATCGACAAGCTGGCGGGCCTGACCATCACCGCCGGCGGCAAGCCCGTGGAGTGGACCCGCGACACCGTCGACATCTCGGCCTTCCACGTGGACGTGCCCACCGGCGTCACCGCGCTGGACCTGGAATTCCAGTACGTCTCGCCCACCGACCCGGACCAGGGCCGCGTGGTGGTGACCCAGGAGATGATGAACGTCCAGTGGTTCGCCCTGGCGCTCTATCCGGCTGGACACTTCACCCGGCAGATCCAGATCGAGCCCAGTATCCGCCTGCCCCAGGGTTGGCAGTTCGCCACCGCCCTGGACACCGTCGCCACCGGAGACGTCACCAAGTTCAAACCCGTCAGCTTCGAGACGTTGGCGGATTCTCCAATGTTCGCGGGACGTTATTTCAAGAAGCTCGACCTGGACCCCGGCGGCCGATCGCGGGTCAGCCTGAACATCGTGGCCGACGATCCATCGCTGCTGGAGGTCAAGCCGGCGCAACTGGCCGCGCACCGGGCGATGGTGAGCCAGGCCGACAAGCTGTTCGGCGCGCGCCACTTCGACCACTACGACTTCCTGTTCGCGCTCAGCGACCGGATGGGCGGGATCGGGGTCGAGCATCAGCGTTCCAGCGAGAACGGCACGGCGCCGCGCTACTTCCTCGACTGGGACAAGCTGCCGTCGACCCGCAACCTGCTGCCCCACGAGTACAGCCATAGCTGGAACGGCAAGTACCGCCGACCGGCCGATCTGTGGACCGCCAATTTCAACACCCCGATGCGGACCAGCCTGCTCTGGGTCTATGAGGGCCAGGACCAGTACTGGGGCTTCGTGCTGGGCGCGCGCGCGGGCCTGGTCACCAAGCAGCAGACCCTGGACGCCATGGCCCTGACCGCGGCGGCCTATGACAACCGGGTGGGCCGGTCCTGGCGGGCCATGCAGGACACCACCAACGACCCGATCATCACCGCCCGCCGGCCCCAGGCCTGGACCAGCTGGCAGCGCAACGAGGACTACTATTCCGAGGGCCAGCTGATCTGGCTCGACGCCGACACCCTGATCCGCGAGCAGTCGAAGGGGAAAAAGTCGCTGGACGACTTCGCCAAGGCCTTCTTCGGGGTCAATGACGGCGACTGGGGCCAGCTGACCTATGACTTCGATGAGGTGGTGGCCACGCTGAACGCTGTGCAGCCCTACGACTGGGCGAGCTTCCTGCGCAGCCGGCTGGACGGCCACGGCCCCGGCGCGCCACTGGAGGGGGTGACGCGCGGCGGCTACCGGCTGATCTACACCGACACCCCCACCGACTACGCCAAGAGCGACGAAGCGCGGCGCAAGATCACCGACCTGACCTATTCCCTGGGCCTGGTCCTGAACAAGGACGGGGACCTGACGTCGGTGCAGTGGGAGGGACCGGCCTTCAAGGCGGGGCTGGCCGACGGCGTCAAGCTTATCGCGGTCGATGGCCTGGCCTACGATGCCGACCGGCTGAAGGACGCCGTGACGGCGGCCAAGGGCGGCAAGGCCCCCATCGAGCTGCTGGTGAAGGCGGGCGAGCGCTATCGCACCGTCAAGATCGACTACCACGACGGCCTGCGTTACCCGCGTTTCGAACGGATCGCCGGAACCCCGGCCCGGCTGGACGACATCCTGGCGGCGCGGAGGTAGGCGTGGAGGCGCTGGCGGCCGACATCGCGACCATCTTCGGGCTTTCCGAAGACGGCGCCATCGCCTTCGAGAACGAGCCGGGCCAGCCGCCGGGGCCACGGCTGTTCCTGGCGGGATGCCGGGAGGGCAACCGCGTCGTGCTCCGTCACGACGTCGGCGACGACACCGCCCGGGCCATCGCCGCGCTGGTGGCGCGCGAACGTCCCTGGTTCGATCCGCAGACTGACCCGGCCTGCCTGGAGGACATCCTGGCGCGGCTCGGCCGCGAAGCGCCAGTGGAGAGCGTCAGCCGCTCGCTGATCTACCGGCTGCCCCACGCCCTGCCCCACGATCCCGCCGTGCGGATGGTCCGCGGCGACACCGCCGAGGGGGTGGCGTGGCTGGCGCACCTGGCGGAGACCGGTATGCCACAGCATCTGCTCGACGCCGGATTCCTCGGCCCCGGGGACTTCTGGGACCCGTGGGTGGTGGCGCTGGAGGGCGACGACATCGCCGCCATGGCCTTCGCCGCCCGGATAGGATCCAGGGCCGCGGAGACCGGCGTCTATACGTTTCCGGGCTACCGAGGCCGGGGTTTGGCGGCGGCGGTGACGGCGGCCTGGTCGGGGTTGGCGGGACTGGCGGATCGGCCGCTGTTCTACTCCACCCAGACGACGAACCTGTCGTCGCAACGGGTGGCGGCGCGGCTGGGCCTGCCGGTGTTCGGGGCCGGGGTGCGGGTGACCTGACCCACCCGCCTCAGACCCTGAACCGCACGAACAGCGGATGCCCCAGCTTCGGCGCGACATTGGGCGCGGCCCAGTCCTTGCCGCCGACCCGCGCGTGGAAGGCTGCGCCACGGACGAAGTTGGCCACCGTCCCGGTGGGACAGCCGAAGTGCAGGTCGACGGGCGGGCCGCCGACCCGGTCGTAGGTCACCACGCCCTCCGATCCGCGCGCGCCGGCGTTGTCCTGGATCCAGAAGCGGGAGACGTGGCCCTTCGGGATCACCGCGGGCGGGCCGACCACATAGCGGCCGTGAACCTCGGCGCTGGCCCGGCGAACCAGGTCGGAGGTCCCTTGGCTGTTGTCCACCGTCACATAGGTCGAGAAGTCGAAGTTCGGCGCATAGACCAGAGTGTCGGCGGGCGCCGAGTGGTCATCGATGCCATAGGTCCCATCGGGTCGGGCGGTCACCTGGCGCAGGCGCGGCGTCAGGGTGGTGGTGTCCACCTCGATGAAGGTGGGGTGCTTGGTTCCGATGTCGGCGCGGCTGGGGCAGTCGAAGCCGGTGTTCACATAGTTGATGAAGCCGTCCTTCAGCCCCGACTTCGGCGCGTGGGTATGGCCAAACACCACCAGCTCGGCGCCGTTCTGCAGGGCCAGACGCTGCGCGAACCAGGCGAGGTAGCGGCCGTTGACGTCGGCGGCGGCGGCCTTGGCGGCGGAGAGATCGCCCCCCACGGCGGTGGCCCAGCGCGCCCACAGACCCTGATAATTCAGCTTCACCTCGCCCAGGTTGGTGGTGCGGCCGTCGGGCAGCAGGATCGGCTCGGCCTCGCTGATGCCAGTGACCTTGACCGCATAGTTCACCGCCGACTCGATCAGCGAGGCGTTGATGGAGCCGGCCAGCTTGGTGAGCTCGATCCCGTTGGGCGCGCCCTGGTCGGGCAGGTCGGCGACGCTGCGCCCCGGCGGCAGGTCACGGTCCAGCATGTAGGCCACCGAGCGGGTGACGAAGTGGCCCAGCGGTAGGGGCGCCAGCGGGGTCGAGAGGTCGGGCGCATTGAACATGGTCCAGCGGTGGCCGTGAGAACAGGCCAGGCGGCGGTCGGGGGCGAGCGGGAAATAGGCCTCCTCGTCGCGCACCTGGATCCGATACCCCTCGCGGCTGACCAGGAAGTCGACGTCGCGCTGGGTGACCCCCATATCGTGGTTGCCGGGGATCCAGGTCACCCGCCCTTTCAGGGCCGAAAGCGCCTGGGCGAGCTTGCCCCGCGGCCCGAAGATCACCGGATTGGCGGCGGCGATCTCCCGCAGGGTCGGCGGTCGGCGGCGTGGCGGATAGGTCCAGTCGTCGATGAAGTCGCCCAGGATGATCAACTCGCGCACCTGATCGGCTTCTCCGATCACATGGTCCAGCAGGGCTGTGAGGAAGGGCTCGTGGAAGTCCTTCTGGTACCAGACGGTGGGCGAGTTATCGCCGATGTGCACGTCACTGATGAAGACGACCTTGGTGCGGCTGGGTGCGATCGGCGGCAGGGCTGCGGCGGCGGCGCCCGCCAGGGCGCTGGCCCCGACCCCGGCGACGACCGCGCGGCGGTTGATACGAGCCATGGCGTCGCCTCCCGTGTCCGGGCCCGACTAGATCATGAGCACGCTAGAACGTGAACCTGGCGAAAACTGGGTCGAGATTCGCGCCTTACGGGCGTGATCACGCCCCTCAGGCCACCTCGCGGTCGCCCTGCGCCTGTTCCGCGGCCAGGATGGCGTGGACAATGGTTTCGATCAGCGACTGAGCGCGGATGGGCTTGGAGAGGTGCTCGTCGGCGCCCGCCTCGCGGCCGGCACGGATGTGATCGTCCATGGCGTTGGCGGTCAGCATGATCACCGGCGTGCGGGCCAGACCCTGTTCGGCCTCGAACGCCCGCAGGAGCCGGGTGGCCGACAGGCCGTCCAGTTCCGGCATCTGCATGTCCATGAGGACCACATCGAAACGTTCAAGCTTGAGGCGATCGATGGCCAGTTGGCCGTTCTCTACGATCTCCGGCTCGACGTTCACCGACTGCAGGATCAGCTGAACCACCTTCTGGTTGGTGGGGTGATCCTCGGCCAGCAGGATGCGGCAGCCGGAAAGGTCAAAGCCCGCCTGGTCCTCCACAGTCTCGGTGGGCGCAACCGCCTGGGCGATCTCCAGAGGCAGGAGGAAGGTGAAGACCGAGCCGACGCCAGGCGTCGACTCGACATTGATGGCCCCGCCCATGAGCTCGACGAGCGAGCGGCTGATGGCCAGGCCAAGGCCGGTGCCGCCGAACCGGCGGGTGATGGAGCCGTCGGCCTGCTGGAAACGCCCGAACAGCCGCGCCTTCACGGCGTCGTCAAAGCCGATCCCGGTGTCGGTGACGGCGAAGCGCACTTGCCCGCCCTCCTCCGTCACGGCCAGGCGCACAGACCCGGCGTGGGTGAACTTCACGGCGTTGGAGAGCAGATTGGACAGCACCTGGGTCAGGCGGACCTGATCGCCGATAAAGGCGCCGCGCGCGGCCTCAGAGACGGTCCAGCCCAGTTCCAGTCCCTTCGACTCGGCCGAGGCGCGGTGCAGGTCGGCGATGCGGCGCACGATGGCCTGCATGTCGAAGGTCTCGTGGGAAAGCTGGATCTCGCCGGCCTCGATTTTCGAGAAGTCGAGAATGTCGGTGAGCACCTGCTCCAGCAGACGCCCGGAGGACACGATCAGTTCGGCCAGTTCGCGGCTCTTCTGGGTCTTCTGCTGGGCGGCCAGGGTCTCGGAAATGGCGATGACGCCGTTGAGGGGCGTGCGCAGTTCGTGGCTCATATTGGCCAGGAAGCGCGACTTCTCGGCATTGGCGCGTTCCAGCTCAGCGGTCCGGTCCCGGACGCGGTCCTCCAGATTCGCCAGAACCTCCTCGACCTTCTCGCGTTCGCCGCGCAGCGCCTTGGCCAGGACGCCGATCTCGTCGGTACGGCCCTCGACATTGCTGGTCTCCGCGCGTCGGTCACGGACACCGAAGGTTTCCGGCTCGCAGGTCCCGGCCAGCTGGCGCAGCGGCCAGACGATGGTGCGCCGCGCCAACGCCACCACCAGCAGGGTCTGGATCAGGGCCGCGATGGCGCCCAGCGCCAGGACCCAGGACGCGGACTCGGCGGCCGAAAGCGCGATGGCCGACTTCGGATAGCTGAGCAGCAGATACCAGTCCGGACCATTGAGGCGGCCATAGGCCACGACCTGGCGGCCATCAGGACTGGTGATCACCCCGTGCATCTGACCGTCCTGGCGGATCGCCTTCACCAGGGTCTTGAGGCTGAGCGTGCGCTCGTAGTCGGCCAGGGTGTCCTCCGAAGCACGGCCCGGCGTGGCGAAACCGGGATAGGCGATCAGTTCGCCCTTCCCCGTGACGATCAGGTTGGAGGCGCCCGGAAGCGTGTTCTTGATGGCGTTCAGGAAGAACCCGGTCAGTTCGATGGATGAACCAAAGGATCCCACATATCGGCCGTTCACATAGGCCGGGGTCATGCAGCCAGTGGCCAGGCGATCGCCCTTGTTGTCCTGGATCAGCCGCTGCAGGTTGGTGCAGCGGGTCTCCCGGGCCGGGTTATTCTTCGGCAGGGTGATCTGGGCCATCTCCTCCTTGGAGACATCGAGGCTGGCGGGCGCCTCCCTGCGGTAGAACATCAGGCGGTCGGGACGATCAGGGCCGAACATAACCAGCCGGGCGTGGGCCGGGGTGAAGAAGTAGAAATTGTCGTACTCACTGCGGGCGGCCTGGCCGAAGTCGGAGACGACGGAGAAGGCGGCGGTCAGGGCGCGGCGCTCGGCCAGCGACGCTTGGTCCGCATCGGAGATGAAGCCGCCCATGCCGTATATCCAACGCCCCGAGACGGTAAGATGACCGTCGAACAGCGCGTCGCGGGTGCGGCGGGTGCCGTCGCCCTTGGCGGGGAAATAGGCTTCGGTCAGCCGGTCTACGTCGGCGTCAGACAGATGATCCATCCGACGCTCGAGTTCGACGCCGGCGGCCTTGTGCAGGTTGGTGAGGTTGGTGAAGCGCCGGTCGATGTTGGAACTGCGTTCCCGCACATAGTCCGACAGGTAGCTGATCTGGCGGTTGGTCAGTTCCTGCTGGAACACGACGAAGGCGCCGATGGATCCCAGGATGGTGACCACCAACGACATCAGCCCGACACTGATCAGAAACCTGCGCGAAAGTGAGTTCATCGCCCCGATTGCCGCCCCCACGGAAAGTGGGAAGATAGAGGGTGAGTCCTTGCGCTAGAGTTTACATTCGCGCCCAGATTCAACCTTTGGGACGTCTTGAAGACCTCCTTTGTTGTCTCACCCCCGGCGGCGTCGGCCATAGTGGGCCCTAGAGCCATCACGGGTGGAAACGCGCCTGTCGATCGCGAGCATCGCCTTGGGTCCACTCTGGAAACGCGCCGAACAGGGGGCGCCTAGCTCGCCAACATCGACGGGGGTGCGCTGGCGAAAAGGCCCGGTTTCAGGCCAAGGCCGCAGACACCACGGCGGTAACCACAACCTGAGCGGCATCCAAGGACCTCCGGCGCCAGTTTATCGGGCGCGGACAGTCGCTAAGCGTCTCAACCCGGGAGACGGCGGCGGACGCGGAACGCCGGCTATGGGCATCGTCGCCACCGGTGTGGTTAAGGCTCGTCCGGCGCCAGGGAGAGTGGCGGCGCGACCTCCTCCAGCGACTTGCGCTCGGCGTTGATCCCGATGGCGAGTTCGACGCACGCCGCGAAGATCATCAGACCGCCCCCCAGCAGATAGCCCCAGAGGATCTGGTGACGCTCGCCGGTGTCGATCAGGGCCCCGAACAGGGCCGGACCGCCGACCCCGCCAAGCAAGGTGCCGAAGGCGTAGAACAGCGAAATGGTCACGGCGCGCACCTCCAGCGGGAAGCTCTCACCCACGGTGAGGTAGGCCGCGCTGGCGCCCGCAGAGGCGAAGAAGAAGATCACGGTCCAGGCCGCGGTCTGGGCGACAGCTGACAACATCCCCTCTGCGAACATCCAGCCCGTGATGCACATCAGCACGCCGGCCAAGCCATAGGTGGCGGTGATCATCACCTTGCGGCCCAGGGTGTCGAACAGGTGGCCCAGCAGCAGCGGCCCCATGAAGTTGCCCGCCGCGAAGGGCAGCATGAACCAGCCGATGGAGGCCGGTGCGATCCCGTAGAAGCGGGTCAGGATCAGGGCGTAGGTGAAGAAGATGGCGTTGTAGCAGAAGGCCTGGGTCGCCATCAGAACCACGCCCAGCACCGTCCGCTTCGGATAGCGATGGAACAGCATCCGGGCGATATCGAGCCAGGAGGTGCGGTGGTGACTCAGCAGCCTCAGGTGGGGCGTGTCCGGGACCGGCGGCAGGGGCCTGCCGGTGTCGCGGACCACCCGGGTCTCGATCTCCTCGATGATGGCCTCGGCCTCCTGCTGTCGGCCGTGGGTCATGAGCCAGCGGGGGCTCTCGGGAATGTAGCGGCGGACCCAGATGATGATCAGGGCCAGCAGCCCGCCGATGACAAAGGCCGCCCGCCAGCCCCATTCCTGGGGCACGAGGTTGGGGTCGAGAACGATGATGGAGCCGACGGCGCCCAGGGCCGCGCCAATCCAGAAGCTTCCGTTGATGACCAGGTCGGTGAAGCCGCGCCGGCGCGCCGGGATCAGCTCCTGGATAGCGGAATTGACCGCTCCGTACTCGCCGCCGATCCCCATGCCGGTGAGGAAACGGAAGATCATGAAGGACCAGAAATCCCAGGAAAAGCCGGTGGCGATGGTGGCCACCAGATAGACCCCGACCGTGATGGTGAAGAGCTTGCGCCGCCCGAAGGTATCAGTCAGCCGGCCAAATATCAGGGCCCCCAGCACGGCGCCCAGGATATAGGCGCTGCCCGTCAGACCGACCTGGCTGGCAGTGAAACCAAGCCCCGTCGGGCTGGCGATGGCGGGCGACAGGGAGCCAACCAGCGTGACCTCCAACCCGTCCAGAATCCAGGTGACGCCAAGCGCGAAGACGACGAGCCAGTGGAAGCGGCTCCAGGGCAGGCGATCCAGGCGCGCGGGTATGTTGGTGGTGAAGCTTTGGGACATCCAGGCTCTTGCCTCCGTGCTGGTGGACCCAACGCCTGAAGGTCAAGCTTGGGTCCCTGGGTCAGGTCGTCTATGGCTCTCGCATGGGCAGCGAGATCATCGTCGACGCACGCGGGCATCGGTGTCCGGTGCCGACCCTGCGCCTGCGCAGGGCCTTGGAGGACGCGCCTTCCGGCGCCCTGGTGCGGCTTTACGCCGACGATCCTTTGGCCCGCATCGACGTCCCGCACTTCGCGGCGGGGGGCGGGTTCGAATTGCTGGACCTGACCGTGACGGCCGAGACCCTCAGCTTCCTGATCCGGAAACCAGCTTAGGCTTGTCGCCCCGCATGTCGCCGGTCGGAGGGGCGGCGGAGGTTGCGCGGTGCTCGTCCATCGCCTGCTCGATTTCGGTGGCCAGAGCGCCGCCGAAGAAGATGGCGTTCACCGTCCAGGACAGCCAGATCAGGAACACCACCACGCCGGCGACGGAGCCGTAGGTGGCGCCCAACTGGGCGATTTGTTCCACATAGAAGGCGCTGGCCCAGGACATGAACAGGCACAGCAGCGCCGCGGCCACGCCCCCGGTTATGGAGGCTTTCCAGGCCACCGGGCGGCTGGACATCGCGAAGCGATAGATCAGGCTCATGGCCAGGGTGATGCCGAAGCTGGCCCAGGTCCATTCACTGAACAGCCAGGGCGCGCCCGCCATCGGCTTGAGATCAAAGGCCGCAGCGATGAAGCGGAGGTAGAAGAACACCGCCGAAAGGAAACCCAACAGCACGAAGGCCGCGATCAACACCAGCAAGGCCATGACATTAAAGCCCACGAAGCCGCGCTGCGTGTCCTCGTCATGGATGAAGGAGAGCCCCGCCAGGAGGGCCTTGAACCCCCGGTGAGACGCGTAAGAGCCGATCACCAGGGCCAGGGCGCTCTGGGTGGAGACCGCCTGCAGGGGCGCGTGGGCAAGGCGGGTCAGCTCGCTCTCGAACAGGCCCCGCGCCACCGGCGGCATCAGGTGGGCCAGCATTTCGGCCTGCGCCGCGGCCTGGCCGGCGTCGGCGAAGAAGGAATAGACCCCCACGAGGATGGCCAGCCCCGGGAACACCGCCAGCAGGACGAAGAACGACACGCCCCCCACATAGAGCATGACGTCGCGACCCCAGAGCCGCGTCAGCGCCTTGGCATTGACCGCCAGAGTCCGCCGCAGCCAGTGCAGCGGATCCCAGTCGATGTCTCGCAAACGCTGAATCTGGCCCCGGAACGACATCGGCGGGAAGGTGAGGAAGGTCGCGCCGGAAGGCAACCCGCCACGTGGTCACGCTTTGGCGACGAGAAACGGCGCGCCACCGGGAGGGGTGGCGCGCCGTCGATGGGCGTGTCGTACCATCGGGGTGATCGCCGCCCGAGGGACGGGAATGAGCGACGACCAACCTGGGGGCAGACTATCGGGCGGCGGCTGAACCCCTGCTGAACGGCGCTCACGGAACAGGTTCACTTAGGGCAAGCGTCACGCCGCTGTCGCATAAGCTTCAAGAATGGGTGGTAGCTGGGCGCCTGAGACCCCGTCGGCGCCGTCAGATGCGGCGCCCCTCCTCCCTCGGAGATTCCTCGCCATGAAGACCGCAATCTACCTCGCCGCCGGCGCGGCCCTTGCCCTGAGCGCCTGCGGACAGAAGACCGACACCAACACCGGGGCCGCCAGCGGCGGCGGCAATCGCGCCCAGGTCTGGGCTGCGGGCTCCTCCACCGTCTTCCCCTTCGCCACCCGTGTGGCCGAGAACGTGGCCCGCACCACGGGCGGCAAGGCCGCGCGCATCGAATCCCTCGGCACCGGCGGCGGTTTCAAGCTGTTCTGCGGCGGGACGAGCTCGCAATTCCCCGACATCGCCACAGCCTCGCGACCGATCAAGAAGTCGGAATTCGAGAAGTGCGTGGCGGCCGGTGTCACCGACATCATCGAGATCAAGATCGGCTACGACGGCATCGTCATCGCCAACGACAAGAAGGGTCCCAGCTTCGACCTGCACCGCGAGCAGCTTTACAAGGCCCTGGCCGCTGAACTGCCTAAGGGCGGCGCCTTCGCCCCCAACGCCTCCAAGACCTGGGCCCAGGTCGGCCCCGGCCTGCCCGCCGAGCAAATCCTGGTCTACGGCCCGCCGCCGACCTCGGGCACCCGTGACGCCTTCACCGAACTGGCCCTGGAAAAGGGCGGCGAGAAGGATGCGACCCTGGCCGCCCTGAAGACGTCCGACGAGGAGGGCTTCAAGGCCAAGACCCACACCATCCGTTCCGACGGCGCGTGGATCGACTCCGGCGAGAATGACAACGCCATCGTCCAGACCCTGGAGAAGACGCCCCACTCCATCGGCGTGTTCGGCTACTCGTTCCTTGAGAACAACATGGACAAGGTGAAGGCCGCCAAGATCGAAGGCGTCGCCCCCACCTTCGAGACCATCTCCAGCGGCGCCTATCCGCTGTCGCGCTCGCTCTTCATCTACGTGAAGAAAGCCAATGTCGGGGTG
Source organism: Phenylobacterium sp. (assembly GCF_037968635.1). Taxonomy (GTDB): domain Bacteria; phylum Pseudomonadota; class Alphaproteobacteria; order Caulobacterales; family Caulobacteraceae; genus Phenylobacterium. The sequence continues at coordinate 54,665 of NZ_JBBKVV010000071.1, read as the reverse complement.
ACCCCCGGCCTGCGCGAATTTGTCGACGGCTTCGTCTCCGACGCCGCCACCGGCAAGGGCGGCTATCTGCAGTCGCGCGGCCTGATCCCACTGCCGGAAGCCGAGCATGCGGCGCAGAAGGCCTCGGTGAAGGATCTGACGGTGATCACCGCGCCGAAGTCCTAGGACGCGGCTCCGCCGTCCCGGCCGGCCGCCAAGCCGAGCCGGGATGACGACTTGAATCTCGCGACTACCCGTTCAACGCCCCGGCCGCCTTCAGCGCGTCGATCTCCGCCGGGGAGAAGCCCCAGTCCGTCAGCGCCTCGGTATCGTGCGCGCCGATGGCCGGGGGCGGACCCTGGATGGCGCCCGGCGTGGCCGAGAAGCGCGGCGCCGGGGCCGGCTGGGTGACGCCGGCGACCTCCACGAAGGTCTGGCGGGCGACGTTATGGGCGTGCTTGGGCGCCTCATCAAGATCGAGGATCGGGGCGAAGCAGACATCGGTGCCGCCCATGATCGCGGTCCACTCGTCCTGACTCTTCCGGGCGATCACCTCGGCCAGCTTGGCCCGCAGGTTGTCCCATTCGCCACGGTTCATCTGGCCTGCGAACGCAGGGTCAGTAATTCCTGTTTTTTCAAGAAGTAGAGCATAGAACTGCGGTTCAATCGAGCCGATGGAAATCCACTTCCCGTCCGAGCACTGATAGGTGTCGTAGAAGTGGGCGCCGCCATCCAGCATGTTGGCCCGGCGGTCATGGGTCCACATGCCGCTGGCCTTGAAGCCGTAGAACATGGCCATCAGCGAAGCCGCCCCGTCGCTCATGGCGGCGTCGATCACCTGGCCCTTGCCGGTCTCCCGCGCACTGATGATCCCGGCCATCAGGCCAAAGGCGAGATAGAGCGCCCCGCCCCCGAAATCCCCCACCAGGTTCAACGGCGGGATCGGCTTGTCCTTGGTCCCGATGGCGTGCAGGGCGCCGGTGATGGCGATGTAGTTCATGTCGTGGCCGGCGGCGTTGGCGTAGGGGCCCGTCTGGCCCCAGCCGGTCATGCGGCCATAGACGATCTTCGGATTGCGCTTCAGCACCACCTCGGGACCCAGGCCCAGGCGTTCCATGACGCCCGGTCGGAAGCCCTCGAACACCGCGTCGGCGCTTTCCAGCAGCTTCAGGCAAGTCTCGATGGACTGGGGGTTCTTCAGGTCCAGGCCCACGGAACGGCGGCCCCGCGCCGTCACGTCAGCCGGGGAGCCTCGCCCCTGCCCCTTGCGATCGATACGCACCACGTCGGCGCCCAGGTCCGACAGCAGCATGCCGCAGAAGGGGCCCGGCCCGATCCCGGCGAACTCGATGATTTTCAGTCCGGTCAACGGCCCCTGGCGCATGGTCTCAACTCCCTGGCGATTTTCGGTGAGCTTAGTGGCAATGACGCCGGGTGAGCCAAGCGCCCTACCCGCCACCCGGCAGCGACTGCCCATCGTCGATGGTGATCAGGGTTCCGGCGATGGCGCGAGCGGCGGGACCGCAGAGCATCATGAAGGCCGCGTCCAGATCCTCCGCCTCCATCAGCCGACGGCGCGGGAAGCCCTTGAGCTGCTTCTGGCCGCCCTCGGTGCCCCACCAGAAGCTGTTGATGTCGGTGTCGATATAGCCGGGGGCCAGAGCGTTGACCGCGATGCCGCGCCGTGACCACTCGCGGGCCAGGCTCTTGGTCAGCATGGCGACCGAGGCCTTGGAGGCGTTGTAGGCCGCCAGCCCCGGCAGCACCGTATGGCTGGCGATGGAGGCGATGTTGACGATGCGGGCCTTGCCGCCGTCGGCCGCGCCATTGGCGAACATCAGCTTGGCGGCGGCCTGGGCCGCGAAGAACACGCCCCGGACATTGACGTCGAAGGTGCGGTCCCACGCCTCGACAGTGAGGTCCAACGCCAGCCCCTCCCCGCCGACCCCGGCGTTGTTGACCAGGATGGAGACCGGACCCAGCCCTGCCTCGATCTCGGCGAAGGCGGGCGCGATGGAGGCGGCGTCGGCGACATCCAGGCGCAGGGCCATGGCGCGGCCGCCCGCCCCGGCGATCTCGCCGGCCAGGGCCTCAACCATATCCAACCTTCGCGCGGTCAGGGCGACGGCCGCCCCGGCTCCCGCGAGCAGTTTGGCGAAGTGAGTTCCCAGCCCGCCGGACGCCCCGGTGATGATGGCCGTCTGGCCCGAAAGCGGCTTGTCCATGGCGATGCTCCACACTCATGACCTGCGCGTCCCTGTCGCGGTCGCGCACCTCTGTATATTCTGCCTGCGAGCCGATTCCCGCCTATAAGCGGCGAGGTCGGCTGTCTTGTTGTTTCAAGGGTTTGAGGAATGGCTCTGGGCGTCCATGCGCGAGTTCTGATCGTCGCGCGCGATGACGCCCTGGCGGGTCCCCTCGCCGAGGGCCTGGACCGGCTTGGCTGGCGCACTGTCACGGCGCGCGGCCCCTATGCCGCCATCGCCTCGCTCAGCGACCTGCAGGTGGAAGCCGCCATCGTCGACCTGGCCAGCGGCGGCCACGAAGCCCTGACGCTCGCCAAGCGCCTGAAGGCCGCCTGCGCGCCGCGACGCCTGCCGGTCATCGCCATCGGCGCACCGGGCCCGGAACTGGACGGCCTCAACTTCGACCTCACCCTGACCGCGCCGGTGCATCCGGCCCAGGTGGTGCTGCGCCTGGAAACCCTGGTGCGCATGGCCATCGCCGAGGAGGAGTTCGAGCTGCGGCTGGAGACCTTCAGCGAGCGCGGCCGGCGCCTGGAAACACCCGATCCCGATGCATCGGCTTTCCGGGTGCTGGCGATCGGCGAACCCGCACCGCAGTTCCTGGCCCTGTCCAACGCCCTGACCCGGTCGGGCGCCGAGGTGGTCGGCGCCTTCACGGCCTATACCGCCTTCGACTACCTGCACGAGCGCCCCTTCGACGCCGTGGTGCTGTGGGCCGGGGACAACAGCCAGGAGGCGCTGTCCATCGCTGCCGGTATGCGCCGCAACACCCGGCTCTATCACACGCCCGCCCTGCTCTACATGAAGCAGGAGAGCTATGTGACCATGTCGGAGGCCTATCACCGGGGCATCTCCGACGTGGCCTCGCCCGAGACGCCGGAGACCGAGACCGCCAAGCGGGTCATCGAACTGGCGCGCAGCTATCGCCGCCAGACCACCATTCGCAAGGCGCTGGAAAAGGCCCGGGCCTCGGGCCTGATGGATCCGGCGACGGGCCTCTTTACCCGGGATCTGTTCGCCACCCACCTGGGCCGCCTGGCCCAGGCCTCGCGCCTGCGCAACCGGCCGCTGTCGGTCTGCGTGCTGAAGGTGTCCGAGCGCCCCGACGTGGGCGCCGCGCGCCAGGGCGGCTGGCTGGACCGCGCCATCCCGCAGATCGGCTCGATGATCGGCCGCCTGGTGCGGGTGGAGGACACCGCCGCGCGCCTCGGGCCCGAGGTCTTCGCCCTGGCCCTGCCCGCCACGCCCCAGGCCTCGGCGCGGGCGGCCGGCGAGCGCATCGCCGCCGTCATCGGCTGCACCGCCTTCGAGGCCGGAGACGGCAAGGCGCCCTTCGTGGTGGAGTTCGACATCGGCGTCGCCGAGGTCAGCCTCGCGGCGGGTGTGGGCAAGGCGCTGGAAGAGGCGGCGGCAAGGGCCGTGGAGCGGGCGAGCTAGGGCTTCACCTCAGCTGCCACCCGCTGGCCTATCGCCTGCATTTCCTTTGAACTGGCCTGAAGCGCGTCGCTGCAACGCTTCAGCTCGGGCTCGATCGCTTCGTCGGGAATGCTGAGCATCTCGCGCTTGAACGCCGACGCGAAGTCCAGGGCGGGTTCCCGACCCTCGATACGTCCCTGGTAATAGAACAGGCCGATGGCGAGAGAGCCCTTCTCCGCTTCGTCATCCGACGTGCCGATGAGATAGGAATAGATCACCGAGCACCTGATATCCTTGGTGGTCTCGGCCGTCTCAGCTCGGGCTCCACAGGCGACTAGCCACGCAGCCGCCGCGCCAATCCACAAAGCTCTCATTCGCCGCCTCCTCTTGACCGGTGCAGCTTAGCGTTCCGGAACAAAGAGGCAACCCGCTACGCCGCGACCGCAGCCCCAGCCAGTTTGGCCAACTCCGACAGCACGCGCTCGGCGGCGTTGAGGCGCTGCTCCGGAGTTTCCCACTCGCCGCGCACCACGACCTTGTTGTCGGGGCGGACCTTCCAGGCGACCTGGTTCTTGGTGACGAAGGCCATCAGCCCCATGGGGTTGGGGAAGTCCTCGTTGCGGAAGGTGACCACGGCGCCCTTGGGCCCCACGTCGATCTTGGCGACATTGGCCTCGCGGCAGAGGCCCTTGATGGCCACGACCTTGAGCAATTGGCCGGCTTCCGGCGGCAGGGGGCCGAAGCGGTCGATCATCTCGGCGGCCAGGGCCTCGCGGTCGCCGGACTTCTCGGCGTCGGACAGGCGGCGATAGAGCGACAGGCGCACGTGCAGGTCCGGCACATAGTCCTCGGGGATCAGCACCGCGGCGCCGGTGTTGATCTGCGGCGACCAGCCCCGGTCGGCGGCGCCCTCGCCCTTGCCGGCCAGTTCCTTCAGGTCGTTGACCGCGTCCTCCAGCATCTGCTGGTACAGCTCGACGCCGATCTCGCGGATATGGCCTGACTGTTCCTCGCCCAGCAGGTTGCCGCCGCCGCGCTGGTCCAGGTCGTGGCTGGCCAGCTGGAAGCCGGCGCCCAGGCTGTCGAGCGACTGCAGCACCTTCAGGCGGCGCTCGGCCGAGATGGTGATCTGCTTCTCGGCGGGCGTGGTCATGTAGGCGTAGGCGCGCGCCTTGGCCCGGCCGACCCGGCCGCGCAGCTGGTAGAGCTGGGCCAGGCCGAACATGTCGGCGCGGTGGATGATCAGGGTGTTGGCGGTGGGGATGTCCAGGCCGCTCTCGACGATGGTGGTCGACAACAGGACGTCGTACTGGCCCTCGTAGAAGGCGCTCATCACGTCTTCCAGCTGGGTCGGCGCCATCTGGCCGTGGCCGACGACGTAGCGGACCTCCGGCACCTGCTCGCGCAGGAACCGCTCCAACTCGGTCAGGTCGGAGATGCGGGGAACCACGTAGTAGGCCTGGCCGCCACGGTACTTCTCCCGCAGCAGGGCCTCGCGGATGACGATGGGGTCGAAGGGGGTGACGTAGGTGCGGACCGCCAGGCGGTCCACCGGCGGGGTGGCGATGATGGACATCTCCCGGATGCCCGACAGCGACATCTGCAGGGTGCGCGGGATCGGTGTGGCGGTCAGGGTCAGCATGTGCACGTCGGCGCGAAGCTCCTTGAGCTTCTCCTTGTGCTTGACCCCGAAGTGCTGCTCCTCGTCGACGATCACCAGGCCGAGGTTTTTGAAGCCCACCTGCTTGGACAGCACCGCATGGGTGCCGACAATGATCTCGACCTCGCCGTTCTTCAGCGCCTCGCGGGTCTCGGCGGCCTCCTTGGGCGGCACCAGGCGCGACAGGCGGGTGACCTTGATCGGCCAGCCCTGGAAGCGTTCGGTGAAGGTCTTGTAGTGCTGGCGCGCCAACAGGGTGGTGGGCGCCACGATGGCCACCTGCTGGCCGCTCATCGCCACCACGAAGGCGGCGCGCAGGGCGACCTCGGTCTTGCCGAAGCCGACGTCGCCGCAGATCAGGCGGTCCATGGGCTTGCCGGCCCCCAGGTCTTCGAGAATGTCGCCGATGGCCGAGAGCTGGTCGTCTGTCTCCTCGTAGGGGAAGCGGGCGCAGAACTCGTCGAACACCCCGTGCGGCGGGTCGACCGGGTCGGTGGTGCGGGTTGCGCGGGCCGCGGCGATCTGGATCAGACCGATGGCCATGTCGCGCAGGCGCTCTTTCGCCTTGGCCTTGCGCGCCTGCCAGGCCGCGCCGCCCAGGCGGTCCAGCTGCACACCGTCCCCCTCCGACCCGTAGCGGGTCAGCAGGTCGATATTCTCCACGGGCAGGTAGAGCTTGGCCTCGGCGCCGTATTGCAGCTCCAGGCAGTCGTGCGGCGCGCCCTGGACCTCCAGAGTCTTCAAGCCCTCATAGCGGCCGATGCCGTGGTCGATATGGACCACCAGGTCGCCGGGGCTGAGCGACGAGGCCTCGGCCAGGAAGTTCGACGCCCGGCGCTTGCGGCGCGGCCGGGCCAGGCGGTCGCCCAGGATGTCGGTCTCGGAGATGACCGCCAGGGTGTCGGTTTCGAAGCCCGACTCCAGCGGCAGCACGACCCGCTGCGGGAACTTCGGATTGGCGGCCTTGGCGGCGTCCCAATAGGGCGCCTGGGTGACGTTGGTCAGGCCGTGATCGGCCAGCATGACGCCCAGACGCTCTGACGACCCTTCCGACCAGGAGGCGAACAGCACCCGTTTTCCCGACGCAGCTAAAGCTTGCGCGTGGGCTGCCGTAGCCTCGAACAGGTTGACCGAATCCTGCTGGCGTTCGGCGACGAAGGCGCGGCCTTGGCGCGCGCCCATGTCCACCACCAGTTCGCCCTCGGCCTCCTGGAAGGCGGAGAACTGGCGGGTGGCGCGTTCGGCCAAGCGGGCGCGCCATTCCTCGGCGGTGAGGTAGAGGCGGTCCGGCTCCAGCGGGTGGTAGTGGACCTTGCGGTCAGCCTGGGCCCGCGCATCGTAGGCGTCGGCGATCATCGCCAGCCGTTCGTCTCGCGCCTGGCCGGCCAGGTGATCGACGCCGATCAGGGCGCTGTCCGGCAGGTAGTCGAACAGGGTCGCCATGTCCGGATAGAACAGCGGCAGCCAATGCTCCATGCCCGCCCGTCGCCCGCCGCCACTGACGGTCTCATAGAGCGGATCGCCGCCGGGGGCGCCGAAGGCCTCCACATAGCCGCGGCGGAAGCGGGAGATGGAGTCCTTGTCCAGCAGGGCCTCACTCACCGGATGGAGACTGATCTCCTTGAGCTGGCGGGTGGAACGCTGGGTGTCAGGGTCGAAACCGCGGATGGATTCCAGGGTGTCGCCGAACAGGTCCAGGCGGACGGGCTCGTCGGCGTTGGGCGGGAAGACGTCGATGACGCCGCCACGAATGGCGAACTCGCCGCGCTCGGAGACGGTGGAGGCGCGCGCATAGCCGTTGACGGCGAAATAGCGCTCCAGATCGGCGATCTCCACAACATTGCCGGTGCGCGCCGAGTACGCGGCGGCCTGGACCACGGCCTTGGGCGGCACGCGCTGAATCAGGGCCGGCGTGGTCGTGACCAGCAGGGAGGGCTTCTTGGCGTCCAGGCCTTCGGCGAGGCGCGCCAGGGTGGTCATCCGCTGGGCGGCGACACCCGGCGACGGCCCGGTGCGGTCATAGGGCAGGCAATCCCAGGACGGGAACTGCAGCACCTCGATGCCCTGGGCGAAGAACCGGAAGGCGTCGATGAAGGCCGAGAGTCGCGAACCGTCGCGCGCCACGAATAGCGACAGGCCGCCACGGGCGCGAACGATGTCGGCCATTACCAGGGCGTCGAACCCCTCCGGCGCGCCGATCAGGTCGAGGCGGCCGGGGTCCGTCGCGATGCGGCGGGTCTCCGCCGCGCTGGGCGCGCGCGAACCGTCAGCCGCCATGTCTGTCGCCCCGGATTTCGTGCACCTTGAACCGGAAGGCCTTGATCTGGTTCAGCAGCGATCCGTCGAACTCGGGCGGCACGTCCGTCCGCTCCATGATCCATTCGTAGAGATCGTGATCGGGCTGCTCCAGCAGCACCTCGAAGAGATCGAGGTCCTCGGGCGTCAGGTCCTGGGCATGGGTGTCCGCGAACGGCCCCAGAATGAGGTCCGCTTCCCTGAAGCCCCGGTGCCACGCACGGAACTTCAGTTTTCGCAGGCGGGTATCGTCGATCGACATGTGGACGGGCCGATATAGGGCCACCCGCCCTCCGACGCCACCCCAGTCGGTCAGTCGCCGCCGAACCAGTTGAAGGAGAGGTTCTTGAAGGGCGTGGAGCCGATCATCAGGCCCGTGCGAAGGATCGTCTCCTTGGCGCCTGGCCCCGTCGCGCGGGCGCGCTTCAGGGCGGCCATGTCGATGGTTCCGTCCAAGGTCACCTGGCCTAGAGTCACATCGGTTCCGGTGACCTGGATGTCGCCGCCGCCGATCCTGTAGCTGGTGGGCAGAATACGGGTTCGCTTGGCGTAGACCGTCTGGCCCAACTCGTTCTCGCTGGTGGCGCTGGAGGTGTCGGAGAATTCGAACATGACGGGCCCGGCAGGACCGGCCGTATCGCCGGCCTCCCATTTGGCGAACTCCGCCTCGTCCAGGATGGCGATGTTGTCGAGCTTCCAGGTTCCGCTCTTCACCTCGGTGTTGGGGATGTAGTAGCCGAACAGGTCCTCGCCCTTCGCATGGCTGAAACCGGTGACGGCGGAGTCCGGCGCCGGGGTGTCGGAGGCCGGTTCGACAGGAGCCACGGATGCGGGCCCAGGCGTCACGGTCTGGTTACCCGCCCCAGATTGCGGGTTGCAGCCGGCCATCAGCGCGCCCACAGCCGCCACGGTCCACAGATTGCGCATCGAAATCCCCCAAAGCATGGCGGGAGATCATCATGGGCGGCTCCGAGCGTCCAGCTTCGGGTTATGATCGCGCCATGCGGCCCGAGATTCTGTTTCCCCTCTACGCCCCGGTGACCACCCTGAAGGGTGTGGGCGCGCGGGTGGCGCCGCTGTTGGAGAAGCTGGCCGGCCCCATCGTGCGCGATGTGCTGTTCCTGGCGCCCCATTCCCTCGTTCGGCGGCGGCCCGCGACGGTGAACACCGCCATCGAGGGCGAGATACAGACCTTCACCATCGAGATCGACGAGCACCAGAAGCCGCGCAACCCGCAGCAGCCGTGGAAGATCCGCACCTTTGACGGGTCGGGGTTCCTGACCCTGGTCTATTTCGGCAGCTTCGGGCACGCGGTGGCCGAGAAGAACCCGGTGGGCGCCAAGCGGATCGTTTCGGGCAAGGTCGAGCGGTTCGGCTCGGAATGGCAGATCAGCCACCCCGACTACCTTGTCGCGCCGGAGAAGGCCGATGAGATCCCCGAGGTGGAGACGGTCTATCCCGCCACCGCCGGCCTGCCAGCCCGCACCGTGCGTAAGCTGGCCCTGCAGGCCCTGACCCAGGCCGCCGACCTGCCGGAGTGGCAGGATGCCGCCTGGCTGGCCAAGGGCGGCTTTCCCACCTGGAAGGAAGCGCTCCAACGTCTGCACGCCCCGGCCAGCGAAGGCGATCTGCTGCCGATGGCGGCCCATATCCGCAGGCTCGCCTATGACGAACTGCTGGCCCACCAGTTGGCCATGGCCCAGCGCAAGGCCGACCGGCGCGCCGAGCCAGCCGAGAAAATCCCGCCCGGCCCCAAGGCCGCCGCCATTGTGGCCGACCTGCCCTTCAAGCTGACCGGCGCCCAGGAGCGGGCCCTGGGCGACGTGCGGCGCGACTTCGCGGCGGGCGAACGGATGAGCCGGCTGCTGCAGGGCGATGTCGGGTCCGGCAAGACCGTCGTCGCCATGCTGGCCATGGCCGATGTGGCGGCCTCCGGCGCCCAGAGCGCCCTGATGGCGCCCACCGAGATCCTGGCCCGCCAGCACTACGAGACCCTGTCCGCCCCCCTCGCCGCCCACGGCATAACGACCGTGCTGCTGACGGGCCGCGACAAGGGCGCGGCACGGGCTGAGAAGCTGCGAGCCATCGCCAGCGGCGCGGTTCAGGTGGCGGTGGGCACCCACGCGCTCTTTCAAAATGAAGTGCATTTCCAGGCGCTCCAATTGGCCGTCGTGGACGAGCAACACCGTTTCGGGGTGGCCCAGCGGCAACTGCTCCAGGCCAAGGGCCAGTCGGTCCATCTGCTGGCCATGTCGGCGACCCCAATCCCGCGCACCCTGGAACTGACGGTGTACGGCGACCTCGACGTCAGCCGCATCGACGAGAAGCCGCCGGGCCGCACCCCCGTGGCCACCCGCGCCGCCCCCATGACCCGGGTCGACGAGGTCGAGGCCCGGCTACGCGAGGCGGTCGCCGGCGGCGCCCAGGCCTTCTGGATCTGCCCCCTGGTTTCGGAGTCGGAGCTGGTGGACCTGAAAGCCGCCGAACAGCGGGCCATCGAGCTGCGCGCCACCATCGGCGACGGCGTCGGCCTGGTGCACGGCAAGATGACCGGGCCGGAGAAGGACGCCGTCATGGCCGACTTCGCCGACAACAGGATCAAGGTCCTGGTGGCAACGACGGTGGTGGAGGTGGGCGTCAACGTGCCCAACGCCACCATCATGGTCATCGAACAGGCCGAGCGCTTCGGCCTGGCCCAGCTGCATCAGCTTCGCGGCCGGGTGGGTCGCGGTCGACGGGAGAGTTCCTGCGTCCTGCTCTACGACCCGCCGCTGTCGGAAACCGCCCAGAGGCGGCTGGATATCCTGCGGCGCACCGACGACGGCTTCCAGATCGCCGAGACCGACCTGGAACTGCGCGGCGGCGGCGACGCGCTCGGCCTGCGCCAGAGCGGTTTCCCCGCCTACGTCTTCGCCGACCCCTTCGCCCACCGCGACCTGATCGCGGCGGCCGGCGACGACGCCCGGATGATCATCGGGCGCGATCCGGAGCTCACCAGCGAGCGCGGCAGGGCGCTGCGGGTGCTGCAAGAACTGTTCGACTGGCGGGCGAGTTCGCCGTTGAAGGATGCGGGCTAGCGGTCAATCTGGTGAACCGCCGAGCCCTTCACGGCCCGCACCTTGGTGATCGGCGGCGCGGGGGGCGAAAACTCGGGGCTTGAGGTCAACGCCACCACTCTTCCCTTCGCGTCGGCCTCCAGGTCACCGTAGAAAAGGTTGTAGCCGGGGACCTTGCGCTTGTCGGCCCAGGAGCCGGTGTTCTTCAGCATCTTGGGTTTGGGTCGCGAAACCCGCAGGATGCCATCTTCGCACTTTGCCGAGACCTGCCGTGTCAGGAAGGCCGGGCGAGCCCCCCATTCCAGGCCGGTGGCGTTAGCCGCCCCCAGGTTGAGCTTCGCGGGGGCCGCGGCGTTGCTGGTCGCACCCAGCAGGGGATTGAAGCACAGGGGCGTGCGGCCGGAGATGTTTCCCAACTCGCCGTTGGCGTCCCAGACCAGGGACCGGTCTTTCAGGGCCTGGACCCGCTCGCTGTCGTGCTCGAACGCAGACGCCCAAGCCGCCAGGCAACCCGCCTCCCGAGGGCGGACACAGGGTGTCAGCGGCGGCGCGCCGGCCGGCACCACGGTCTCGATCAGATAGGCCGCCACCAGGCGTGCCCGGACGGCGGGATCGCGGGCGATCTCATCGGCGATCAGGCGTGAGGCCAGGGTCCCGCCCTGCTCCACTCCGACCACGATGAAGGGGCGGCCCTTGTTGTCGGCGATCATGTACTCCCGAAAGGCGGCCAGCACGTCGCCATAGGCGAAGCGCCGGGCGTCGCGGGCGTCCTCGCGCAAGGTCAGCAGGGTGTAGAGGCTGGCCTGACGGTAGCGTGGCGCGAACAGCCGACCGACGCGAACGAACGGCCCGGCATAGTTCGGCGCCACGACGCGGCGGAAGAACTTGTCGGCCTGGACGTCGTCGATGGGCCCATTCCAGTCCTGTCCGCCGTCGTAGCTGGTAGGGCCGATGAAGAAGACATCGGCGGGCGGATCGGCGGCGGTCCACACGTCCGGGTGGGCCGGCAGTAGCGCCCAGGCGGCACGCTGGCGGTAGTCGGGCGTGGGCGGCGGCTCGTAGGTCTGGAAGGGTTCCTTGGGGTCCAGGGCGTTGCTGGCGATGTCATCGCGCCAGACGAAGGCGGCCATGACCACCAGGGCCAGCAAGGTCGCCACCGCCGCGCTCACCGCCCGCTTGAAGCCCTTGGGACGCTCCGCCATCGACTACCTGTAGGGATCTGGCTGGGACAGGTAGGTCTGCACGTAGTCGGTGATGCCATCCTCAAGGGCGGTCATCGGCTGGTTGAACCCGGCGGCCTTGAGGCGGTCCATCCTGGCCTCCGTGAAGTACTGGTACTTGTCACGGATCGCCGGCGGCATGGGGGTGTATTCGATCTGAACCGGTTTTCCGGCGGCGGTGAACACAGCCTTGGCCATGTCCTCGAAGGTCCGCGCCTTGCCAGAGCCGAGGTTGTAGACCCCGTTCACCTGCTCCGAGCTGGCCAGCCAGGACACCACGTCGGCGACGTCGCGGACATAGACGAAGTCGCGGGTCTGGCCGCCGTCGGCCACGCCCTCGCGGTAAGACTTGAAAAGCTGCACAGCGTGGCCGCCCGCCACCTTGGGCCAGATCTGCGACGCCACCGACTTCATCGAGTGCTTATGCTCCTCGTTGGGGCCGTAGACGTTGAAGAACTTCAGGCCCACCCACTGCGGCGGCGCGTAATCGCGGGCCGCCTGACGGGCGGCGAAAAGGTCAAACAGCGCCTTGGACCAGCCATAGGTGTTCAGCGGCCGCAGGGCCGCCAGCGAGGCCAGGTCGTCCTTGTCGTCGAAGTCGTCCGTGTCGCCGTAGGTGGCCGCCGAGGAGGCGTAGATGAACCTTCGCTGCCGGTCGGCGCACCAGCGGAACAGGTCGCGGCTGAGGGTGAAGTTGTTGTGGATGATCTTGTCGGCGTCGGGCTCGGTGGTGGAGGAGATGGCGCCCATGTGGACGACGATCTCGATGTCGCGCCAGCGCTTCTCCAGCCATTCGAACATGGCCTCCGGCGCCACGAAGTCGCCAATGGGATGTTTGGCGATGTTCCGCCATTTGCCAAGCTCGGCCTCGCCCAGCCAGTCGCAGACCACCACGTCCAGGGTCGGATCCTCCGCCAGCTTGGCGGCGATATTGGAGCCGATGAAGCCGGCCCCACCGGTGACGAAGGCGATACGACGGGTCATGTCGGCTCCTTGGCGGTCATGCGGGCGATGGCGGCGGTGGTGGAATAGCCGTCGACGATCTGGGCCAGGCGCACCTCGCCACCCCAGGTCTTGACCAGGTCGCCGCCCACCACCTGGTCTTCCGAATAGTCGGCGCCCTTGATCAGCACCTCGGGACGCGCCGCCTCGATCAGCTTGATGGGGGTATCCTCGTCGAAGGGCACCACCAGGTCGACGGCCCCAAGGCCCGCCAGCACCATGGCCCGACCTTCGAGATCGTTGACCGGACGCCCCTCGCCCTTGAGCGCGGTGACCGAGCGGTCGGAGTTGAGGCCCACCACCAGCCGGTCGCACCAGGACCGGGCCTGGTTGAGATAGGTCACGTGGCCGCGATGCAGGATGTCGAAGCAGCCATTGGTGAAGCCGACCCGCAGACCCTTGGCCCGCCAGCGGGCGATCTCGTCGGCCATGCGCTGGGGGGTGACGATCTTGCCTTCGGCCGGGGCCATGTGGGCCGTCAACGAAGCCTCGATCAGTTCCTCGGGCAGGACCGTGGCGGTGCCCGCCTTGCCGACCGCGACGCCGGAGGCCAGCATGGCGAACTCGATCGCCTGTTCGACCGGCGTCCCGGCGGCCAGGGCCAGGCCAAGCGCCGCGATGGTGGTGTCGCCGGCCCCCGAGGCGTCGAACACATCGCGGGGCACGCCCGGGAAATGCTGGACGGCTTCGCCGCGCACGGCCAGCGAAATGCCCTTGGCCGCGCGGGTCACCAGGATCGCCTTGGCCTCGCACAGGTTCAGGGCGTGGGCGAGCGCCGCCTCGATCTCGGGATTGGTGCTGGTGGGCAGGCCGGTGGCGTAGGCCAGTTCGCCGGCGTTGGGCTTGATCACATCGACCTCGCCATAGCGCAGGAAGCTGCGAGCCTTGGAATCGACGATCACCATGCCGCCGGCTTCCCGGCAGGCGGCGATCACCGCGTCGGTGACCACGCCCTTGCCGTAGTCGGAGATCAGCACGACGCCCGCGCCCTTGGCCACATCGCGGACCGTGCGGACCAGGCGCTGTTCGACGTCGCCCACCGCCGGGATGCTGGCCTCGAGATCGACTCGCAGCAGTTGCTGACCACCGGAGACGAACCGGGTCTTGAGCGTGGTGGGTCGACCGGGATCGGTGACCAGGAAACCCTCGATACCGGTCTGGTCTCCAATCAACCGCAGGGCCTCGTGACCCTCGCTGTCGCCGCCAACCAGGCCCACCAGGGCGACGTCGCCGCCCAGGGCCGCCACGTTTCGCGCCACATTGCCCGCCCCGCCCAGCATCACCAGCTCGCGCTCGCGGGCCAGGACCGGGATGGGCGCCTCGGGCGAGACGCGGGTGACGTCACCGTAGACGAAGCGATCCACCATCAGGTCGCCGACACAGACGATCCGCGCGCCGGAGAGACGGGTCAGCAATTGCTGGAGGGTGGAAAGGTCCATCAGCGGGCCGCGTGCAGGGCCTTGAGGGTCTTCAGCAGCCCCTCGGCGCTATCCAGCGGCAGGCAGCTGGGGCCGTCACAGAGCGCCTTGTCCGGATCGTGGTGGAATTCCAGGAACACACCGTCGGCGCCGGCCGCCACCGCCGCCTTGGCGATGATCGGCACGCCTTCACGGCGGCCGCCGGTTGAGGCCCCGTTGGATTTCGGATTGGCGCCGGGCAGTTGCACCGCGTGGGTGGCGTCGATGGTCACGGGCGCGCCCAACTGCTTCATCTCCTCGATGCCGAGCATGTCGACCACCAGGTTGTTGTAGCCGAAGGAGACGCCCCGTTCGCACAGGATGACCAGGTCCTCGCCGATGGCTTCCTTGATCTTATCGAGGATGTTGCGGCAGTCCCAGGGGGCCAGGAACTGACCCTTCTTGACGTGCAGCAGGCCGCCGGCGGCCTGAGTGGCTCGGGCCGCGGCGACCACCAGATCGGTCTGGCGGCAGAGGAAGGCCGGGATCTGCACCAAATCCGCGACCTCTGTGACGGCCTCCACCTGATCCAACTCGTGCAGGTCGGTGGCGATGGGCAGGTCGAACTCAGCCTTGATGGCCTTCAGCATCTTCAGGCCCTCGGTGATGCCGGGGCCTCGATAGCTATGGATCGAGGAGCGGTTCGCCTTGTCGAAGCTGGCCTTGAAGACATAGGGCAGGCCGAGTTCGCGGGTCACCTGTTTCAGGTGGCGGGCGGTGTCGCGGGCGAGCTCGATATCTTCCAGCACGTTCAGACCCGCGATAACCACCAGCGGTTGGCTGTCCCCGATCGAGATGTTCCACTTGTTCAGGGTCAGGATGGCCATGGACGGAACTCCGGATCGATCAAGGCTTTGCGATGGCGCCTAAGTGGCGCGCGGGCGTTGTCTTCACAAGTCCGAATTCGTCGGCTGCATCCGGGGCCAGAACATGGCCGTAGGTCCAGCAAGGGTTCTCGAATTTTCCCGACGCCAAACCAATGTTAGTATCCAGTTAGAGATCGGGAGTTGCAGCCATGACCCTGGCGCATGAATCATCCCTGACCGCCTTGGCGGCCTCACCTCGCGCCTTCCGGCGCCTGCCCGCCCTGGCCGACGTGCCCATCATATTCCGCAACGCCCTGCGGATGATGGCGCGCAACTGGATGGCCGGGGACCTGACCTTCGTCACTCCCAACGGGCACGAACTGCGGCTGGAGGGCGAACCCGGGCCCAAGGCGCGGATCATCGTGCGCGATTTCCGGTTCATCCGCAGGGCCCTGGCGGCCGGCGACATCGGCTTCGCGGAGGGCTACGCGGCCGGCGAATGGGACACCCCGGACCTGACCGCCGTGCTCAGCGTGTTCAGCTTGAACTTCGAAAACCTGCGCCGGGTGACCCAGGGCAATCCCGTCGTCGGGGTGTTCAACTTCGTCAGCCACGCCCTGAACAGCAATTCCCGCAGGGGTTCGAAGCGCAACATCCACGCCCACTACGACCTGGGCAACGACTTCTATTCCCGCTGGCTGGACCCCAGCATGACCTATTCCTCGGCGAAGTTCGCTCACCCTGGTCAAAGCCTGGAGGCGGCCCAGGCCAACAAATACCGGGCCTTGGCGCAGCAGATGGACCTGAAGCCTGGCCAGAGCGTGCTTGAGATCGGCTGCGGCTGGGGCGGATTCGCCGAGTACGCGGCCAAGGAGATCGGCGCCCAGGTCACGGGCATCACCATCTCCAAGGAGCAGTACGATTTCGCCGCCAGGCGGATGTTCGACCAGGGCTTGAATGATCGTGCGGAGATCAAGCTGATCGACTATCGCGACGTCGAGGGGACCTTCGATCGCGTGGCCTCGATCGAGATGTTCGAGGCCGTGGGCGAGCGCTACTGGCCGACCTATTTCAACAAGATCCACACCGTGCTGGCGCCCGGCGGCCGGGCCGGCCTGCAAATCATCACCATCCAGGAAGAGCTGTTCGAGGACTATCGTCGTCACGCTGACTTCATCCAGAAGTACATTTTCCCCGGCGGCATGTTGCCCTCGGAAAGCAAACTGAAGGCCGAGACCGACAAGGCGGGCCTGGTCTGGACGGGAATCTCGCGCTTCGGTCCGGATTATGCCGACACCTTGGCCCAATGGGCGCAACGGTTCGACGCTCGCTGGGATGACATCAAGGACTTCGGATTCGATGAGAAGTTCCGCAAGATCTGGCGGTTCTATCTCAGCTATTGCGACGCCGGGTTCCGCACCGGCCGCACCGATGTTGTGCAGCTTGGTCTCGTAAAGGCCTGATCGACCCCTGTTCGGACGCGCCAACGCCCCTTAAGTAGCGGGCATGACCGTCGCACACAGCGTCCTGGACGCCATCGGAAACACGCCGCTCATTCGCCTGGCCCGCGCCAGCGAGGCCACGGGCTGCGAAATCCTCGGCAAGGCCGAGTTCATGAATCCCGGCCAGTCCGTGAAGGACCGGGCGGCGCTCTACATCATGCGCGACGCCGAGCGGCGCGGCCTGCTGAAGCCCGGCGGGCGGATCGTGGAGGGCACGGCGGGGAACACCGGAATCGGCCTGGCCATGGTCGCCGCAGCCAGCGGCTACAAGACCACCATCGTCATCCCGCGCACCCAGAGCCAGGAGAAGAAGGACGCCATCCGGCTGCTGGGCGCCGAGCTGGTGGAGGTGGACGCGGTCCCCTACTCCAATCCCGACAACTATGTCCGCTATTCCGGGCGGTTGGCTGAGGAGCTTAACGCCAAGGAACCGGCCGGCGCGATCTGGGCCAACCAGTTCGACAACGTCGCCAACCGCCAGGCCCACGTCGAGACCACGGGCCCGGAAATCTGGGAACAGACCGGCGGCAAGGTGGACGGTTTCATTTGCGCCGTGGGCTCGGGCGGCACCCTGGCCGGAATCGCGCAAGCGCTCCGCGCCCGCAACCCGAAGGTCGCCATCGGCCTGGCCGATCCGCACGGCGCGGCGCTGTTCAGCTACTTCACCGACGGCGAACTGAAGTCGGAGGGGTCCTCGATCAGCGAAGGTATCGGCCAGGGGCGGATCACCGCCAACCTTGAAGACCTGAAGATCGACCACGCCTATCGCATCGGCGACGAGGAGATGCTGCTGGCGATCTACGACATGGTCGAGCACGAGGGCCTGGTGATGGGCGGCTCCACCGGCATCAATGTCGCCGGCGCCATCCGCATGGCCAAGGATCTCGGCCCCGGCCACACCATCGTGACCATCCTCTGTGATCAGGGTTCGCGGTATCAGAGCAAGATCTACAATCCAGACTTCCTCAAGGAGCGGGGCCTACCCCTCCCCGGCTGGCTATGACCGATCCCCTGGTTTCCACCGACTGGCTTGCCGTGCATCTGGGCGAGGTCCAGGTGGTGGACGCCACCTGGTTCATGCCGAGTGAGGGCCGCGAAGGCCACGCCGACTACCTGACCGCCCACATCCCCGGCGCGGTCTTCTTCGACATCGACGCCATCGCCGACAGGACCGTCGACCTGCCGCACATGCTGCCGACCGCGGAGGCCTTCGCCGACGCGGCCGGAGAGCTCGGACTGTCACGGGACGCCACGGTCGTGGCCTATGACAGCTTCGGCATCCGGTCTTCCGCCCGGGTCTGGTGGACCTTGCGGGTGATGGGGTTCGCCAAGGTCTTCGTCCTCGATGGCGGCTTCAAGAAATGGCTGGCCGAGGGACGCGCCACCGAGAGCGGACACGGCGCCCTACCCCAGACGACGCTTTCACCCAGCTTGGACGCAAGGTTGGTGCGTGACGTCGAGGCGGTAAAGAACCTGCTGCAATCCAAGGCCGCCCAACTGGTGGACGCCCGCGGCGCAGCCCGTTTCCGAGGCGAGGTCCCCGAGCCCCGCGCCGGCCTGCGCTCGGGCCATATGCCGGGCGCCCGCAATACCCCCTTCGACAGCCTGCTGAACCCCGACGGCACGATGAAGCCGGCCGAGGAGCTGCGCCCCCTGTTCACCGGGGCCAAGGTCGATCTCGGAGCCCCCATCGTCACCACCTGCGGGTCGGGCGTTACGGCCTCCGTGGTGGCCCTCGCCCTAGCTCGGCTGGGGCGGCGGGACGTGGCTGTCTATGATGGCTCCTGGACCGAGTGGGGAGGCAGGACGGATACGCGCGTCGTGACCGGTCCTTGAGGGTTCGGCTCGCCACTGAAGCAGACTTGCCACGGCTGCCGGAGATCGAGCTCTCTGCAGTTGACGCCTTCATCAACACCTCGATCCCACCGGGGCCGCTATCCACCGCGACCCCCGCCGAAGGATGGCGAGACGCCCTGAACCACGGCACCCTCTGGGTGGTCGATGGGGAACAGGGGACGCCGATCGGGTTCCTGGGCGCGCACCGCGAGGGTGGCGGCCTGCATATCCTTGAGTTCGACGTCGAGGCCGGTCATCAGGGCAAGGGGCTGGGCCGCCTGCTCCTTCGCCACGTCATCGACTGGGCTCGCGCCGAAGGCCTGTTCGAGCTGACTCTGACAACGTTCCGTAACATCGCTTGGAACGGCCCGTTCTACGCCAGGATGGGCTTCGCCGAGATTTCCGACGCCGACATGCCGTCGCATCTCGCCGAGACCCTGAAGGCCGAGCGCGCTCGCAACCTCGAGGAACGCTGCGCGATGCGCCTGATCCTCTAGTTCCGCGTCGGGATGATCACCGGCAGGGTCTCGTAGCCCTTCACGAACACAGAGTGGGTCCGTTGGGGCTCGCCCACCACCTCGATGGTGGGGAAACGGGCGAGGATTTCTTCCCAGATGATCTGTAGCTGCAACTCGGCCAGGCGGTTGCCGACGCAGCGATGGACGCCGAATCCGAAGGACAGGTGCTGTCGGGGCCGCTCGCGGTCGATGATGTAGTTGTCGGGATTGGCGATGACCTCGTCGTCGCGGTTGCCCGAGACGTACCACATGGCCACCCGGTCACCCTTCTTGATGGTCTTGCCGCCGATTTCGTAATCCTCCGTGGCGGTCCGCGCCATGTGGGCGAGCGGGGTCTGCCAGCGGATTGTCTCCGACACCATGGACGGGATCAGCGACGGATTTTCCCGCAGCTTCCGGTACTGAGCCGGGTTTTGGTTCAGGGCGTAGATCGAGCCGGAAATGGTGTTCCGGGTGGTGTCGTTGCCGCCGATGATCAGCAGGGTGACGTTGCCATGGTACTCGTGGGCGTCCATGTCCCGGGTGGCCGGGTTGTGGGCCAGCATGGAGATCATGTCGAACTGCGGTTCCACCGCGTCTTTCCGCGCGTTCCACATGTCGTCGAAGGCGTCGAAGCATTGGCCCAGCACTTCGCGCTTCTGCTCCCAGCTGTCGCACACGCCGTGGCCGGGCGGATTGGTCATCATGTCCGACCAGTAGGTCAGGTCACGCCGCCGCTCGAAGGGGAAGTCGAAGAGGGTGGCCAGGGTCATGGCCGTCAGTTCCTTCGACACCAGGTCCACCCAGTCGAAGGTTTCGCCGATCGGCAGTCCGTCGAGGATCGCCCCGGCGCGCTCGCGGATCACCGGAGCCATCAGGTGCAGATTGTTGGGCGCCACGGCCGGGCTGACCGCCTTGCGCTGCACATCGTGCTTGGGCGGGTCCATGGAGATGAAGCTGGGACGGACCGGCCGGCCTGCTGATTCGGCCTTGGATTCCAGGCTCTGCAGGACGATGCCGTCGGCCGAGGAGAACACCTGGTGATTGGTGTCGATGGCCATGATGTCGTTGTACTTGGTGATCGACCAGTAGGGGCCGTAGTCGCTCTCAGCCGTGTAGTGGATCGGGCTTTCCCGGCGCAGACGCTCGAATTGCGCCCACATGACATCGCTGGTGAACAGCTCGGACTGGGCCGGGTTGAGCTTGTCCAGCGGCAGGGCGTTGGCCTGCTGGCGGGCCTCGTGGCGGATATCGACGGAACCGTCGCTCATGGTCGTCTCTCCCTGACTGGAGGGCCTCTGGCGGGCCCACTCACCTGTCGTTGAGTTGATGACGCCGAACCGAACGCTGTATTGCAAGAACCATCTGACCCTGGGTCATCGCACCGGCGGCGGATAGTGCAACCCTGGCGCAGGGGCGTTCCACAGGGCGTTGAGGCCGCGTTCGAGCTTCAGGGGCGAGCCCTGCCCCAGATTGCGGCGGAACACCTCGTCATAGGCGCCCACCTGACGGATCTCCTGGAAGGCCCAGTCGGCCTTGAGCCCCAATAGCGGCCCGAGATCGCCCTCAACGCCAAGCAGGCGACGCACACGGATGTCGGTGGCGTCGTCACGGGCCTTGGCGACATTGTCCGAAGTCAGCTTCAATTCCTCCGCCACCATCAGGGCGTAGACGCTCCAGCGGACAATGTCGGTCCAGGCGGGATCGTCCTGGCGCACGACGGGTCCGAGCGGCTCCTTGGAGATAACCGTGGGCAGGATGACGTGGGCGTTGGGGTTGTTCATCAACGACCTGGCCGAGGCGAGCGCGGAGATATCGGCCGTGAAGGCGTCGCAGCCCTCTCCCTGATAGGTGTCACGGGCCTCAGCCTCGGAGGCCGCCACGACGGCGCGGTACTTCAGGCCCCGCGCCTTGAAGTACTCGGCGACGTTCTCCTCGCTGGCGGTCCCGGCCTGGACGCACACCCGCGCGCCGTTCAGTTCGTCGGCGGTGGCCAGCGCCAGGGCCTTGGGGGCCAGGAACCCCTGACCGTCGAAATAGGTCACCGCCGGGAAATCGAGGCCGGCGGCGTCCCTTGCCAAGGTCCAGGAGGTGTTTCGCGACAGGATGTCGATCTTGCCCGAGGACAGCGCTTTGAAGCGATCCTGCGCCTGGACGGCGGTGAAGCGCACCGCCTTGGCGTTCCCCAGCACGGCGGCGGCGACGGCGCGGCAGATTTCGACGTCGAACCCGTGCCAGGCGCCCTTGCCATCCGGGAAGGCGAAGCCGGCCAGGCCGGGGTGTACGCCGCAGGCTAGATAACCGCGAGCCCGGACCGCGGCCAGGGTTGGGCTGGCCTTTGAGCGCAAGACCTGGGTCGCCGGGTCCGTCGCCGCGGGAACCCCTGCCGGCGGCGCGGGGGGCGTCGAGGCCTTGTCGCCGCCACCGCAGGCGGCGAGGCCGAATACAATCGCGGCAGCGGCGGTTTGGCGGAGCGCCTTGATCACGGACCTCACTCAGGTTCCAGTTCAAAGAAGATAGAGAGCGTGTGCGGGTGAACCGGGTTCCACTCAACCCTCACCCGCTCTATGGGAGTGCGGGCATTGTCGCCCCTGTTCGTTCCGAGCCGTCAAGCCGCATGGCCGAAGAAACCCGCCTGATCCGCGCCGGCGCCGCGCCAAAGTCGCTGGCCAAGACCGTGGGACCGCCGATCCAGAAGGGCTCCACGGTCCTGCTGCCCAACGCCCGGGCGCTCTACGACGACGACAGCTTCATCACCTATGGCCGACAGGGTCTATCGGCCCACGACGCCTTGCGCGACGCCCTGACCGAGATGGAGGGGGCGGCAGGCGTCTGCCTCTATCCCTCCGGTCTCGCGGCGCTGACGGGCGCCATGCTCGCCGTCCTGAAGGGCGGCGACGAGATTCTGGTCGTCGACAACATCTACAAGCCCACCCGCCGTTTCTGCGACCATGTGTTGAAGCGGTTCGGTATCGCGGTCCGCTATTTCGATCCACGCCAGACACCCGAGGATCTGGTGGGCGGCGCGGGTGACGCCACCCGCCTGATCGTCATGGAGAGCCCGGGCTCCCTCTCCTTCGAGATGCAGGACCTGGCCGCCATCGCCCGACTGGCTCGCGCCCGGGGAATTCTGACCCTGGCCGACAACACCTGGGGGGCGGGCTACCTGATCAAGCCCCTGGTCCAGGGCGTGGACATCAGTGTCCAGGCCCTGACCAAGTACGTCGGCGGCCACTCGGACGTCTTCATGGGCTCGGCAGCCGCGACCGATCCGACCCTGGTGGGCGTGCTGGAAAACGGCGTCACCCACCTGGGCTGGGCGGTGGCGCCCGAGGACGCCTACCAGATGCTGCGCGGCCTGCGCACCCTGCCCACCCGCCTCGCGCGACAGGGGCAAAGCGGTCTCGCCATCGCCGCCTGGCTGCGCGACCAGCCCGAGGTGGCAGGTATCCTGCACCCGGCCCTGCCCGGATGTCCGGACCACGCGCTGTGGAGGCGCGACTATAGCGGCGCGTGCGGCCTGTTCGGGTTTGTCTTCAGGCCCTCGTCCGAAGCAGCTGTGAACGCCTTCCTCGACGAACTGGAGTTGTTCGGCCTGGGCTTTTCCTGGGGCGGCTTCGAGAGCCTGGCCATTTCCTGCGATCCCCAGCTCGGCACGCGCAAGTTCCGCCCCGACTACGGCGGGCCGTTGATGCGGCTGCACATCGGCTTGGAGAACGTCGACGACCTAATCGCGGATTTGCGGAAGGGCCTGGACGCCTTCAGCGCCGCGGGCGGCTAAGCCTGGCGCGCCCTGCAGGACTCGAACCTGCAACCGCCTGCTTAGAAGGCAGGTGCTCTATCCAGTTGAGCTAAGGGCGCATCGCTGAAGCGGACTAGCCGATAGGGCGTTGCGCCGGTGTTCGCAAGCCGTCCGGTCACCACTCCAATCAGCGATTTTCAGAGAAAGCCACGAGAGCCCAGGAACCAACCATGGTTAATCCGTATTAAGAAATCAGCGTGAGTACAAGACGTTGCGATTGTAGCTCTCACATCGCCATACGCCGTGGAAGCTCGCGATCTCTTACGTATTGGAGCCATGCCGTGAGAACTTCCATTCGCCTAATTACAGTCCTGGCGCTCGGTGCACTTGCCACTGGGTGCGCGACCAAACAAACCGCTCGACTGGACGCAACGGAAACATTGGCGTCTGCGCCGAATGTTCCACAAAACGCGAACATGATCACGGGTTTGACATCACTTGAGTACGGCGATCGCTACACCGCGACCAACCTGTTTGAGCGCGCCGTGGAGGCCCGTCCCTCCATGAGAAATCGGTTCAACCTCGCCGTCGCATACGAAAGAACCTTCCGTCGCCAGGAAGCTGCGGCGATCTACCGTGGTCTGGCGCAGGACGGGCAGTACGCGTATCTGAATGCGCGATCGATCCTGGCGGGTCCCAGCGCACCTGTTCGCCGGTTCAATGTGGCCGATGAAGCCAAAGCTCGCTTTGATCTGATTCAGAACAGCTATGCGGTTCGTCGCAATGTCTCGACGGCGCGGTCCGCCGAAGAGGCCGGAACGCCCGTTTCAGCGGTTGTCGGCACACGAACCGGTCGCATCTCGGACGCCGAAGCTCTGCGCCTCGACGGCATTTTGTAAACCCTGGAGCACCCTGGGCTAGTGGGTCCAGGGCTGCTTGCGGTTGAAGGCGAAGTTGTCGGCGTAGGCCTTGACGATGCGCTTGGCCGGCTTGGGGTCGAAGAGCTGGAAGGCGATGCCGTTGGTCTGGGCGTAGGCCACCGCGTCCTCGGAGGTATCGAAGGACAGGCGGATCTGGCCATCGGTGTCCCGGGTCTGGGTCCAGCCCATCAGGGGGTCCGACGCTCTGGCGTCTTCGGGCGCGAATTCCAGCAACCAGTCCTTGGTCTTGGCCTTGCCGGACTGCATGGCGTTCTTGGCCGGACGGTAGATGCGCGCGAGCATGTAGGATCCCTGGCGGTAAGTCGTTTTGGCCGGTGCTGGTCGGGGCGAGAGGATTCGAACCTCCGACCCTCTGGTCCCAAACCAGATGCGCTACCAGGCTGCGCTACACCCCGAAAAGCACCGGCGGGCGTGGGATATAAGGCTTTGGCCTTTCCCGCAAACGATAGGAGGCCGCAGGGCGCGATGGCTCGACCTTTACAGCCTGCGTCTGCTAAATCTGGCAGCGGGGGACGTGAATGCCAAAATCAAGATCTAAGTCCAAACGCGCGCGCCGCATGGAGATGCGCAAGCGCGCCCAGTTCCTCGATCGGCATGCCGAAAGCATCCGTCTGGCCCTGATCGGCGGCGGCGCGATCTTTCTGGCCACCCTCGTGGCCAAGGTCGCCTTGGGCTAGCTGGTCGGCGCCCGGCGGTGCATCAGCTTGAAGACGCCTGAGGCGCGGACCACGTCGTGCCCGCCCACATAGGCGCGCCCCTCCACGAAGGCCACGTCGCGGGTGGCGCGAGTCACTCTCGCATCGCCCATCACCCATTCTCCGATCCGGGCCATGTGCAGGAAATCCACCGACAGGTGGATGGTCACTGAGCGCGTCTGGGTCTCACGCCAGACGGCGGCGGCCAGCAGGCCGTCCAGAAAGGCGGTCAGCATGCCGCCGTGGACCAGGCCCAGGCCGTTGGCGTGCCGCTGCTCGGCGAAGAACGCCTGTTCGGTCAGGCCCTCCGGCTGCTGGGCGCGGTGATAATAGGGACCGTTGATCGTGGAGAAGTCGCCACGGCCGCTCGACTTGATGAACCCCTCGGGCGGAATGATCTGAGCGGGCTGCGTCATCGGGCGTCCTTCAGGGGCTTCAGCCCGATCTCATAGAGGTTCGGCCAGTACTTGCCGGTGACGAACAGGCGGTCGGTCTGCCGGTCATAGGCGATGCCGTTGGCCACGGCGTCGGGATCACGGCGCGACAGGGTCTCGGGCAGACCCGTCAAGTCGATCCAGCCCTTCACGGCGCCGGTCTTGGGATCGATACGGGCGATTCGGTTGGTCATCCAGACATTGGCCAGGACCTCCCCCTTCACCCACTCGATCTCGTTGAGGTTGGTGACCGGACGGCCTTCGGCGGTCACTCTCACCCGCCGGGTCTCCTGCAGGGTCTTGGGGTCCAGGAAGCGGAGGAACGCGGTGCCATCGCTCATGATCAGGCTCTTGCCGTCCTGGGTGAGCCCCCAGCCCTCCCCCCGATACTTGAAGGTCCCTTTGCGGGTGAAGGTCTTCAGGTCCCAGCGATAGCCGACCCCGTTCCGCCAGGTCAGGCTGACGATCTCCGCGCCCCAGTTGACGATGCCCTCGCCGAACTTGTCGGCGTCGGTTGTCACCGACTGCAGCACCACGCCGTCCTTCAGCCGGACCCTGCGGATCGAGGAAGC
Organism: Phenylobacterium sp.; assembly: GCF_037968635.1. Classification (GTDB taxonomy): domain Bacteria; phylum Pseudomonadota; class Alphaproteobacteria; order Caulobacterales; family Caulobacteraceae; genus Phenylobacterium. Next base: position 29,309 of record NZ_JBBKVV010000071.1, on the reverse strand, counting down.
GCCCTCCATGCCGGTGCTTTCGAACATCACGCCGTCGAGGAAGAACAGACCCTCGGTGAACGCCCCGGTGTCGTGGGGATAGGTGGCGCGGATCTCGTAGCCCTGGACGGGCAACAGCGCGGCGGCAGGGCTTCCCACCATGACAGCGGCGAAGACCATCGCCGCGAGCCACAGGGGCTTGAGGGACAGAGACGACAAGCCGGGCTCCCAGGCTAGGACAGAGGCCTATCCTTTGCGGGAGGCTTACGGCGGAGGCAAGGCGGAGCTGTCAGGCTCAGGCCATCCCGATGGACTCCAGTTCCGCCACCACCAGACCCTTGGGCCCCTCGGCGAAGCGGACCATCACATCATCGCCGGGCTGCAGGTCCTCGATGCCGGAACGACGCAGGGTCTCTATGTGGACGAAGATGTCGCCGGGCTCCCCGTCGCGGACCACAAAGCCATAGCCCTTGGCGCGGTTGAACCACTTCACCTTGGCCCGTTCCAGCGGTCCATCCGAGTGGGGCGCCGGTCTGGCGCTGCGGGCGGGGAACCCACCGGTCTGCCGATCAAAGCCGCCGCCGTGGCGATCAAAGCTGTCGCGATCGCGGCGGAAGCCGTGGTCCTCGCGGGGTCGCCGTTCGGGGGCGGGCGGCGCCGAGCTCTCGTCCAGGTCCACCACCTCCGACACCTGCCAGCCCTTGGGCCGGCGGATCACGTCGCAGACGATGACGGCGCCCTCCAGGGCGTTCTCACGCCCGGAGTTCCTCAGCGACGTCACATGCAGGAGAACATCTTTCAGATCGGTCTGGCCAGGATCGTCGGGGACAATGAAGCCATAGCCCTTGCCCGCGTCGAACCACTTGATCCGCCCACTGATCCGCACGGCGTCTTCGTGCGCATCCACACCCTCAAATTCGTAACCAGACATTTGCCCCTCTGGCCCGATCTCCCAATCCCTACGGATACTGGCCAGTTATAACACTGTTCTCGTAACAGGAGAGCCGTCAATGGGGGTTTTTCACCCAAATGCACGCATTTGGTGTGTTTCTCGCGCTTTGCGCGATGGATTGGCGCCGAGCCCGTACCGGCTGCCCGCAGGAGGGCGGTTTCGCGTGGCAGTCCCTAGGGGAGTCGAACCCCTCTCTCCAGGTTGAAAACCTGGCGTCCTAACCGATAGACGAAGGGACCGCAGCGGCGAAGGGCGGCTCTATATCTGCGTTCCTGGGGGTGTGCAAGCGCACTCGCCACGACTTGTCGCAGTTCCCCCCAAAGCGCGGGTTTCAGCCGACACGGCGAAGGTCGGCGACATCCTCGATCTCCAGCTCGACACTGGACCGGCCCTGCCAATCGTCCGGCTTCAAGCGACCGACGATATGCAACCCGCCGCCCTCGGCCAGCAGGCGAGCGCCAATCTCGGTGCCCTCCGAACGCCACGCCACCGCCTTCAGCTTGCCGCCGGTGCGATCGGTCAAGGTGACCCGCACGTGGCCGCCCTTGAGCGCCATGGCCCGCTCCACGCGCACGTCGGAGAGCGCGAAGACCGGCTCGGGATTGCCGGGTCCGAAAGGGGCCATCCGCTGGAAACTTTCATAGAGCGCACGGTCGGCGCCGCGCGTGGTGATCAGGGCGTCGATGTCCAGGCCGTCCTCCGCCGCGGCGACCTGGCTCTCGTCGGCCAGACGCTCGCAGAGGAAGGCGCGAAGTTCGGGGATGGTGTCGGGCTTGACGCTGAGCCCCGCAGCCATGGCGTGGCCGCCGCCGGCGATCAGCAGGCCTTCCTCATAGGCGGCCTGGACGGCGCGGCCGAGGTTCACTCCCGGCTGGGATCGCCCCGAGCCCTTGCCCACATTGGCGGCCCGGTCGACGCCGATCACCATCACCGGCTTGCGGTAGCGTTCGCGCAGGCGTCCGGCCACGATGCCGATTACACCCGGGTGCCAGTCGTCGGCGGCCACCAGCAAAACCGGCAGGTCGGCCTGGTTGCTTTCACGCTCGATGATCTGAACAGCCTGCTCCAGCACCTCGCGCTCGACCTCCTTGCGCGAGGCGTTCAGCGCATCCAGTTCGGCGGCGAGATCGGCGGCCTCCCGGGGATCGTCGGTGGAGAGCAGGCGCGCGCCGAGATCAGCGCGCCCGATACGGCCCCCGGCGTTGATCCGCGGCCCCAGGACGAAGCCCACATGGAAGGCGGTGGCCGGCCCCTGGCTCTTGGCGACGTCCAGCAAAGCCTTGAGGCCCGGATTGCGCCAGCCGGACATCACCTTCAGGCCTTGCGAGGCCAGGGCACGGTTGAAGCCCACCAGCTGGGTGACGTCGCAGATGGCGCCCATGCAGGCCAGGTCCAGCCACTCGCGGATATCGGGCTCTGGGCGCGCGGCCGTGAACAGACCCTGCTTGCGCGCCTCGCGGTTCAGGGCGGCCATCAGGACGAAGGTGACCCCGGCGGCGGCCAACACCCCCTGCCCCGAACCGCAGCCGGGCCGATTGGGGTTCACCAGCGCGGTGGCCGGCGGAACCTCGTCGCCACGCATCAGGTGGTGATCGATCACCACCACCTCCAGGCCGATCTCGACGGCGTAGGTGACCGCCTCCATCGCCGCCGCGCCGCAGTCGACGGTGATCACCAGCTCGACCCCCTCGTCCCTCAGGCGGCGGAAGGCGGCGGGCGACGGGCCATAGCCCTCGGTGATGCGGTCGGGGACATAGATGCGCAGCGGCGCGCCCATGGCGCGGGTCCAGCGAACCAGCTGAGCGGCGCTGGAAGCGCCATCCACGTCATAGTCGGCGAACACCGCCATGGGGCGGCTTCTGGCCACCGCGTCCACCAGGATGGCCGCAGCCCTGTCCATGTCCATGAAGCTGGACGGATCGGGAAACAGGGCCTTGAGGGTCGGGTTCAGGTAGTGCTCTCCCTGGCCGTCCTCGACCCCACGGGAGGCGAGCGCGCGGGCCAGGGGTTCGGGCAGGCCCAGGGCCATCTCATGGCGGCGCACGGTCTCTGGATCGGCGGCCCGCTCACGCCACAGCCGACCGCTGAGCGACTTGGTGACGCCCAGATAGCCCGCCGGGGTTGAACCGTCGGCCATCACACCGGCCGTTTCATCCGCACTTCGCGCACCGTCTGGGTGGCGGAGTTCATGACGATGGTGTGGGTGTGGACGAAGCCGTCCTCATAGTGGACGCCGTCCAGCAAGGCCCCGTTGGTGACACCGGTGGCGGCGAAGATCGCGTCGGCGCGGACCATCTCGTGCAGGTCGTACTTGCGGTCGAAGTCGGTGATGCCGATGCGCTTGGCGCGGGCCTTCTCGTCGGCGTTGCGGAACACCAGCCGACCCTGGAACTGGCCGCCGACACACTTCAGCGCCGCGCAGGCCAACACGCCCTCCGGCGCCCCGCCCTGGCCGAGATAGAGGTCCACGCCCGTCGAGGGATCGGCGGTGTTCATGACCCCGGCGACATCGCCGTCCGTGATCAGATAGATGCGCGCGGCCACTGAGCGGACGCTGGCGATGATTTCGGCATGCCTGGGGCGGTCCAGGATGCAGACCGTGATCTCGCTGGGATCAACGCCCTTGGCCTCGGCCAGGTCCTCGACGTTCTGGGCCGGGGTCTTGTCGAGGTCGATGATGCCGGGCGGATAGCCCGGCCCGCAGGCGATCTTGTCCATATAGGTGTCGGGCGCGTTCAGCAGGGTGCCCTTTGGCGCCCAGGCCATGACCGCCAGCGCATTGGACATCGCCTTGGCGGTGAGAGTCGTGCCCTCCAGCGGGTCCAGGGCGATATCGATCTTGGGGCCTTTGCCGCGTCCGACCTTCTCGCCGATGTAGAGCATCGGGGCTTCGTCGCGCTCGCCTTCGCCGATCACGATCTCGCCGTCGATGTCCAGGTCGTTCAGGGCCGTGCGCATGGCGTCGACCGCCGCCTGGTCCGCCGCCATCTCGTCGCCGCGGCCCACCAGCTTCCAGGCGGCGATGGCGGCGATCTCGGTCACCCGAACAGCGTCGATAACCAAACCGCGATCAAGGACTTCGGAACTCATGAACACGTCTCCTGCCGGAATCCGGCATAGCCGGGGACTATCGTGAGATTCTCAGATGCGCGCGATGCGCAAGAGGCGCGGTCTCTCCAGCACTGAGGGCAGATTCGCGATGCGGTCGATCGCCGCCGTCAGGACCGATTCGGCCACCGCGTGGGTGGTGAGCACGATGGGCACGCCGTCGGCGTTCTCCACGGGCTTCTGCAGGAAGCTCTCGATGGACACCCCGGCCTCGGCCAGGGTCTCGGACACCGCGGCGATGACGCCGGGCTCGTCCTTGACCAGGAAGCGGAGATAGGCGCGGCCCATGCTTTTGGACGGGTCGACGGGCGTGAAGGGCTTCAGCTCGCCGGCCGGCCTCTGGAAGACCGGACGCACCGCGCCGGTCATCACGTCGGCGATGTCGGCGGCCACGGCGGCGGCCGTGGGGCCGGCTCCCGCGCCGGGGCCCTGGATGTAGATGGTGCCGATCCGGGCGCCCTCGATGAAGAGGGCGTTCAGCGCCCCGCCGGCCTGGGCCAGGGGGTGGTTGATCGGCGCCAGCGACGGATGCACCCGCACCAGCACCCCATCGGGCGAGCGATCGGCCGAGGCCACCAGCTTGACCCGGTAGCCCAGGTCCCGGGCCAGCTTGATGTCCAGCAGTTCGATACCGTCAATGCCCTCGATCTCCGCGGCGGCGTAGGTGGGCGCGCAGCCGAAGGCCAGGGCCGCCAGGATCGAGATCTTGTGAGCGGCGTCAAAGCCGCCGACATCCATGGTCGGATCGGCCTCGGCATAGCCCAGCCGCTGTGCCTCTGCCAGGACCTCGGCGAACGCCCGGCCGCCGGAATCCATCTCGGTCAGGATGTAGTTGCAGGTGCCGTTGAGGATACCGGCGACGGACTTGATGTCGTCTCCGACCATGGCCTCGCGCAGCATCTTCACCGCCGGGGTGCCGCCCATGACGGCGGCTTCGAACAGCAGCGGGACGCCCTTGGCCTCGGCCAGCTTGGCCAGTTCCGCGCCATGCTCGGCGATCAAGGCCTTGTTGGCGGTGACCACGGGCTTGCCGGCGTTGAGCGCCGCCTCCACCGCGGCCTTGGCGGGGCCGTCGGAGCCGCCGATCAGTTCCACGAACAGGTCGTTGTCGGGCGAGGCCGCCAACGCCACCGGATCGTCGAACCAGGGCAGATTCGAGATGTCGAAGGGCCGGGACCGCGAGCGCGAGCGCGCCGAGACCCCGGTCACCACGGACTTTCCACCGGCCGGGGCGAAGCCCGGCCGTTCGGAGAGGAAGTTGAGCAGGCCGGCCCCGACGGTGCCGAGTCCTGCTATGCCGATACGCCAGACATCTTTGGTCATTGGGCCGCCAGGGTGTTGTGGGCCCGGCCGAGGATCTCTTCGGAATTGGCCAGGAACTTCTTCACGTTGCGCGCGGCTTGGCGAATGCGATGTTCGTTCTCCACCAGGCCGATGCGCACATAGCCCTCGCCGTACTCACCAAAGGCCACGCCCGGCGCGACGGCGATGCCGGCCTCCTCGATCAGCAGTTTGGCGAACAGCATGGAGCCGGCATCCTTGTACTGCTCGGGCAACGGCGCCCAGGCGAACATCGAGGCGGGTGGCGCGGGGATATCCCAACCAGCCCGTTTCATGGAGGTCACCAGCGTATCGCGGCGACTCTTGTAGATGGCCCGGATCTCGTCGACGCAGTCCTGCGGGCCGTTCAGCGCCGCGGCGGCGGCCACCTGGATCGGGGTGTAGGCGCCGTAGTCCAGATAGGACTTCACGCGGGCCAGCGCCGCGCACATCCGCTCATTGCCCACCACCATGCCGACCCGCCAGCCGGCCATGGCGTAGGTCTTGGACAGCGAATTGACCTCGACGGCGAGGTCCTTGGCGCCGTCCACTTGGAGGATGGACGGCGGCGGGTTGTCGTCGAAATAGATCTCGGAGTAGGCGATGTCGGAGAGCACCAGCAGGTCGTGCTTCTTGGCCAGCGCCACGGCCTCCTTGTAGAAGTCCAGGTCCACCCACTGGGCGGTCGGGTTGGACGGGTAGGACAGGATCAGCACGCTGGGGGCGGGGCTGGAGTGCCGCATGGCGGCGCTGACCCCAGACAGGTACGCCTCCGGCGACGGCGCCGGCACATGGCGGATCACGCCGCCGGCCATGATGAAGCCGTAGGCGTGGATCGGATAGGCCGGGTTGGGGCACAGGATCACGTCGCCCGGCGCGGTGAGCGCCTGGGCCAGGTTGGCGAAGCCTTCCTTCGATCCCAGGGTGGCGATCACCTCGGTGTCGGGGTTCAGGGTCACGCCGAAGCGCTTCTTGTAGTAGCCGGCCATGGCCCGGCGCAGGCCGACAATGCCCTTGGAGGCGGAGTAACGCCCGGCCTTGGGGTCGCGGGCGGTCTCGATCAGCTTGTCGACGATATGCTTGGGCGTCGGCATGTCGGGATTGCCCATGCCGAAGTCGATGATGTCGACACCCTGGGCGCGCAGGCGCGCCTTGATGCGGTTCACTTCCTCGAAGACGTACGGGGGAAGGCGTCGGATACGGTGGAATTCAGGGGTCATGTTGAGCTCGGGCCGCGGGCCTCGCGGCGGTAGGGAGCTGAAATCGCACATGGCGGGTCCCGGTGCGGGGCTTCGCCAAGCAGGTTCAAGGTCGTCAGCCTCCGCGGGCCTATCTCGGCGGCGGAGGCGGTGTAGCTCGCGCCCGCTGGGCCTTGGCGAAGGCCTCGGTGGCTGCGGTGGTGGATTCCGCGCCGGCAATCTCGGGGCCCGCCAGATCGCGCGCACGGCCGGCGAAGGCCTCCGTGCCGGTCAGCGTCCAGGTTCCGGGCGCGGTTTCGCGCATCAGGTCGGCGCCGGCCACTTCAACCGCGGTCGCCGCGCGGCCAAAGGCCGGCAGGGGGCGTACATCGGTGGGAACGGGGGGAATATCGGCGAAGGTCGGATAGTTGCGGCTGGCGCGCGCCTTGGCCGCGACCTCGGCGGCGACAGGCGAGGCCGGGTCGACGGCGGCCGTGGCGAAGGGGTTGGCAACCGCGCAGCCGCTGAGCATCGCGGCGGCGCAGGCACAGACCAGCAGGCTGGTCCGCGAGGATTCCAAGCGACTCATCACGAAAAGTCTAGGCGACGCGTTCATCTTGGCGCTGGTCTTATGCCATGATTGCGTTGGGCGAAAGAGCGCGAGCGCCGAGCCGGCAAGACAAACCTGGGAGAAGACGGTCATGAGCAAACAGCCGACCAAGACCAAGGCCTCCAAGGCCAAGGCGTCGGACAAGGCCAAGACCGGCTCCGACAAGGTCAAGACCAAGGCCGCGAAGGGCGCAACGCCCAAGGCCAAGGCGCCGAAGTCCGCCCCGGAATCCCCCCGTGTCGAGGCGCCACGCGACCAGTCCGCCCGGGCTGAAGCGCCACGCATGGCCGTGAACCCCGCCGCCGCCGCCGCCGCCGCCTTCGGGGCCAGCGTCGACTTCGCGCCCGCCCAGCTCAACGCCGAGCAGCGGGAGATGGTGGAGAAGCTGTCGGCCAACCTGGCCCGCGCGGCGCTGACCGCCCAAGGCGCCATCGCCGAGGCCGCCCTGCGTCAGGCCGAGCGTCCCGCCGCCCTGCAGCCCGACCCGTTCCATGTGGCCCCTGCCCTCACCGACGTGATGGGCCGGCTGGCCTCCCAGCCCGACCGGCTGGTCCGTGCCCAGGCCGACCTCTTCCAGCGCTATCTGGAACTCTGGCAGTCGGCCGCACGCCGAGCCGGGGGTGAAACGGTCGAGCCCACTGTCACCCCCGCCAAGGGCGACAAGCGGTTCATGGACCCCGACTGGAGCGACAATCCGGTCTTTGATGTGATCAAGCAGTCCTACCTGGTCACCTCCAACTGGCTGAACGCCCTGGTCTCCGAGGTCGATGGCGTCGATCCCATGACCAAGCGCCGCGTCGAGTTCTTCATGAAGATGCTCACCGACGCCTTCTCCCCGTCGAATTTCCTGGCCTCCAACCCCGCCGCCCTGCGCGAGGCGATGTCGACCCAGGGCCAGAGCCTGCTGCAGGGCATGGAGAACTTCGCCGCCGACCTGACCCGTGGCGGCGGCAGCCTGGCCATCAGCCAGACCGACTACGAGATGTTCAAGATCGGCGAGAACGTCGCCACCGCGCCCGGCAAGGTGATCTTCCAGAACGAGGTGCTGCAGCTGCTGCAGTTCAACCCCACCACGGAAACGGTGTTCGACATCCCGCTGGTGATCTTCCCGCCCTGGATCAACAAGTTCTACATCCTGGACCTGCGCCCCGAGAACTCGATGATCCGCTGGCTCACCGATCAGGGGATCACGGTCTTCGTCGCCTCCTGGGTCAATCCCGATGTGGAGATGGCCGCCAAGACCTTCGAAGACTACATGCAGCAGGGCATCTATGAGGGCACCGCGGCGGCCATGAAGCAGGCCGGTGTCGACCAGGTGAACACTGTCGGCTACTGCATCGGCGGCACCCTGCTCTCCTCCACCCTGGCCCATATGGCGGCCAAGGGGGACAAGCGGATCGCCTCGGCCACCTTCTTCGCCGCCCAGCAGGACTTCGCCGAAGCCGGCGACCTGCTGCTGTTCACCAATGAAGACTGGATCGGCGACCTGGAAAAGCAGATGGACGCCGCCGGCGGCGTGCTGTCGGGCCAGGCGATGGCCGAGACCTTCAACTCCCTGCGGGCCAACGACCTGATCTGGTCGTTCTTCGTGAACAACTACCTGATGGGCAAGGAGCCCAAACCCTTCGACCTGCTGTTCTGGAACTCCGACCAGACCCGCATGCCCAAGGCCCTGCACCTGTTCTACCTGCGCAAGTTCTACGGCGAGAACGCCTTGGCCAAGGGCGAGCTGGTGATGGACAACATCAAGCTCGACCTCTCCACGGTGAAGACCCCGGTCTATGTGCAGTCGTCGAAGGAAGACCACATCGCCCCGGCCCGTTCGGTCTATCGCGGCGCCAAACTGTTCGGCGGCCCGGTGACCTTCACGCTTGCCGGCTCTGGCCACATCGCCGGCGTCATCAATGCGCCGGTGGCCAACAAGTACCAGCATTGGACCAACAGCGACCTGCCGGGCTCGGTGGAACAGTGGATGGAGGCGGCCAAGGAAACCCCCGGCTCCTGGTGGCCGCACTGGGCCGTCTGGCTGAAAGCCAAGTCTGGCGACCAGGTCCCCGCCCGCGACCCCACCAAGGGCCCCTTCAAGCCGCTGGAGGACGCACCGGGCTCCTATGTGAAGGTGAAGTCCTAGGGCGGCCAAGACCATCGCCCGGACGAGCGGATTTGAATTAGTCTGGAATATTCCGCCAGCCGGCGAGCAGACCGAAGCTCGACTTGTCGATCTCGATCCAGCAACCGCCGCCGGAATGCTGGGGCTTGTCGTGCTGACCGACGGCCACCTTCTGGAGGTGGGCCATCAGCAGTTCGCCGACTCCGCCATGGGCCACGACCACGATGTCGCCGCGGGTCGGCTCGTCGCGGGCCAGGCGCTGCATGGCGGTGACGATGCGGTCCTGGGCGTGGCGGGCGGTCTCCCAGCCACGCACGCTCTCGTCGGGCTTGCCGAAGAACTCGGCGACGACCTCCCAGAACTCCGGTGGGGCGATATAGCCGGTGGTCGAGCGGTCGTTTTCCCCCAGCTCCGGATCAATGCGGCGCGGGACGCCGAGGCGCTCGGCGATGATGGCGCCGCCATCCAGGGCCTTCTGCTCGCCGCTGGACCAGACGGCGGTGACCTCCCCGCCGCTCAGGCGATCGGCGAACAGATGCGCGCGGCGGCGGCCGGTTTCCGACAAGGGCCAACGCGGGACAGGCACGGCGGGATCGATGACCACCTGCGGATGGGTGAGGAAGTAGATGCGGGGCATGGCGACTCGTCGGAACGGGCCGACAGCCTAGCCCGTGATCAGCCCGGGACGAACCGCAGGGCGACGCCGTTGTTGCAGTAGCGCAGGCCGGTGGGGCGCGGGCCGTCGTTGAACACATGGCCCTGGTGACCCAGGCATTGGGCGCAATGGTATTCGGTGCGCAGCATGCCCAGGGCGTAGTCGGGCTTCTTGATCAGGCCGCCGCCGATGGAGGTGAAGAAGGAAGGCCAGCCGGTGCCGCTCTCGTACTTCGCCGAGCTCTTGAACAGCGGCCAGTTGCAGCCGAGGCAGACGAAGGTTCCCTTGCGGTGCTCCTTCAACAGCGGGCTGGTCCCCGGCCGTTCGGTGTCCTCGTGGCGAAGGACGCGATAGCTGTCGCCCGGCAATCGCGCCTTCCACTGGGCGTCGGTGAGCTTCTTCCACTTCGGATCGGGCGCGGCCGGCGTTGCGGCCAGGGCGGAGCCCGCGGGCGCCAACACCACGGCGACGGCGGAGGTGGTGAGGAAACGTCGACGATCGAGCATCTGGGTCATGTCAGGTGATACGTGCCGGGAAGCCCGAAGGTTTCATCCCTGACTCCAGACGACCTTAGAGTCCCGCCGCCTCGTCCAGGCCCAGCATCAGGTTCATGTTCTGCACGCAGGCCCCCGAGGCCCCCTTGCCCAGGTTGTCCAGCAGGGCCACCAGCCGCGCCTGGCCCTGCGCCTGGTCGCCGAACACGAACAGCTTCATGCGGTTGGTGCCGTTCAGGGCCTCGGGCTCAAGAGCCTTGGTCGCCAGGGCTTCCTCCAGCGAGGCGACCTCCACGAACTGCTCGCCCTGATAGCGCTCGGCGAGAATTGTCTGCACGGCCGCCAGGGTCGGCGTCTTCGGCAGCGACCAGAGGTGCAGCGGGATCTCGACGATCATGCCCTGATGATAGCGGCCCACGGCCGGGGTGAAGATCGGTCTATGGGTCAGGCCGCTACGGTCGGCGATCTCCGGCACGTGCTTGTGGGACAGGCCGGTCGCGTAGATGCGGTAGGCCGCCCTCGTGTAGTCGGCGGCGCTCTCGTCCTCGAACTCGGCGATCATCTGCCGGCCACCGCCGGAATAGCCGGAGACGGCGTTGATGGTGACCGGCTGGTCGGCCGGCAGCAGCCCTGCGTCCACCAGGGGCCGGATCAGGGCGATGGCGCCCGTCGAATAGCAGCCGGGGTTCGAGACCCGCTTGGAGGCCGCGATAGCTTCGCGCTGCCCCAGGATGGCCTCGGGGAATCCATAGGCCCAGTCCGGCGACACCCGGTGGGCCGTGGAGGGATCGACGATCTTCACCGCCGGATTGGTGATCAGGCTGACAGCTTCCTTGGCCGCGTCGTCGGGCAGGCATAGGATCACCACATCGGCGCCGTTCAGCAGCTCGGCGCGGGCGGCGGCGTCCTTGCGCTTGGCCGGGTCGATGGAGAGCAACGTCAAGTCGGTGCGGCCAACCAGCCGCTCGCGAATCTGAAGGCCCGTGGTGCCGGCCTCGCCGTCGATGAATACCGTGTGGGTCATGTCGCTGATCCAACCAAAACCAAAGTCCAGATAGCAGAAAGGGCGCCCCGGTTTCCCGAAGCGCCCCTTTGCAAAACGCGAGTGAACGCGCGCGGGTTTAGCGCTTCGAGAACTGGAAGCTGCGTCGCGCCTTCGCCTTGCCGTACTTCTTCCGCTCGACCACGCGGCTGTCGCGGGTGAGGAAGCCGTGCGGCTTCAGCACCGGGCGCAGGCCCGGCTCATAGTAGGTGAGCGCCTTGGACAGGCCGTGGCGGATCGCGCCGGCCTGGCCCGAGAGACCCGAGCCCATGACCGAGACGACGACGTCGAACTGGCCTTCACGATCGGTGACCTGGAAGGGCTGAGCGATCATCATGCGCAGCACCGGACGGGCGAAGTAAACTTCCTGGTCGCGGCCGTTGATCGTGATCGTGCCCTTGCCCGGCTTGATCCAGACCTTGGCGATCGCGTTCTTGCGCTTGCCGGTGGCATAGGCGCGGCCGAACTTGTCGATCTTTTGCACGGCCGGCTCGGCGGCCGGTTGCGAGGAGAGGCTTTGCAGAGCCTCGAAGCCTTGGGATTCCGACATGCTTAGGCGCTCCGCACGTTCTTGGCGTTCATCTCTTTGAACGCGATGGTCTCAGGGGCTTGCGCCTCATGCGGGTGCTCGGGCGAATTGTAGAGCCGCAGGTGGGTCAGCTGGGCGCGGGCCAGCGGGCTCTCCTTGGGCAGCATGCGCTCGACAGCCTTTTCCAGGACGCGTTCCGGGAACTTGCCGTCCAGCACCTGGCCGGCGCTGCGCTGCTTGATGCCGCCGGGGTGACCGGTGTGGCGATAGTAGATCTTGTCGGTCAGCTTCTTGCCGGTGAACTTCACCTTGTGGGCGTTGATCACGACGACATAGTCGCCGCAATCGACGTGCGGGGTGTAGTCGGGGCGGTGCTTGCCGCGAAGACGCATGGCGATGAACGAGGCGAGACGGCCGACGACGGCGTTCTCGGCATCGATCACGATCCACTTCTTCGTGACGTCGGCGGGCTTCAGAGAAGCCGTCGTCTTCATCATGGGAACGGGTCCGTAATTGGGTTGGGACCAGGCGATCCCGACGAAAGAGGCGCGCTGATACGTCGACTGGACACAGCTGTCAACAACTTCGAAAAGCGATGCAGCGGAAATCCTTGCTCCACAAGGGTTTCCCGGCATGGGTATTATAATACCACGTCAAACGAACGTCACGTGACTATGGTGAAACCTCGATCAGCGGCGCCGCAGCGGGGCCGAAAACCGGACACCCCATGTTCACTTCGCGACGTCAGTTGATCCGCGCCACGGCGGCCACCCTCGCCTTCTCCGGCTTCTCCCGCTTCGCCGCCGCGCAGGAAGGCGGCGTGGACGCCCAGACCTATCGTAACGAGGTGGCGGGCTATGGGCCGCTGAAACGTGACCCGGACGGCGTCTTCGACCTGCCCGAGGGCTTCTCCTACACCGTGGTCTCCAAAGCCGGCGACCCGATGAACGATGGGCTGGTCACGCCGGGCAAGATGGACGGCATGGGCTGCTTCGCTCTCGACAATGACCGCGTCGCCCTGGTCCGCAATCACGAGCTCAAGCCTCTGGATCACGACATCGGCCCCTACGGCCCTGGCCGGGCCCTGGCCGCCAAGGTGGCCGCCGACCGCGTCTATGACCGGGGCGAAGACGGCGTGGCCTTCGGCGGCGGGACCACGACCCTGGTCTATGACCTGCGCAAACGCACCCTGGAGCGCTCACACCTGAGCCTGGCCGGCACCTCCACCAACTGCGCGGGCGGGATCACGCCCTGGGGGTCGTGGCTGTCCTGCGAGGAGACCACCCAGAACGCAGGGCAGGAAGCCGGAAAGGACCACGGCTGGGTGTTCGAGGTGCCGTCGCGCGGCAAGGGGCTGGCCGACCCTACCCCCATCAAGGCCATGGGCCGCTTCCGCCATGAGGCCGCCGCCGTCGATCCACGCACGGGGGTCGTCTATATGACCGAGGACGTCGGCGATGGCTTTGGTCTCTTTTACCGCTATCTGCCCAACGACCCGACCAAGCTGCTGGCGGGCGGTAAGCTCCAGGCCCTGTGCCTGCCGGAAGGCGCTGACGGCGACCCCCGAAACTGGGAAGGCGTCTACTGGAAGCAGGGTGAGTCCCGGCCGGTGCGCTGGGTAGATCTGGACGGTGTCGACAACCCCTACGAGGACCTGCGCTACCGCGGCCATACCCAGGGGGCCGCCTGGTTCGCCAGGGGAGAGGGAATCTTCTACGGCCAGGGAGAGCTCTATTTCGCCTGCACCAGCGGCGGCCCGGCCGGCGGCGGTCAGATCATGCGCTACGTCCCCAGCCCGCACGAGGGCCAGGCGGGAGAGCGCGACGCGCCCGGCCGCCTGCAACTCTTTGTCGAGCCGAGCGACATCAAGGTCATGGAGATGGGCGACAACATCGCCGTCTCGCCCTGGGGCCATCTCATGGTCTGCGAGGACAAGATCGGCGGGATCAACTTCCTGCGGGCCATCACCCCACAGGGGAAAATCTACACCCTGGGCCGCAACGCCGCGATCAGCGGCGGAGACGTGGCCGCCAACGCCGAACTGGCCGGGGTCTGCTTCTCTCCCGACGGCACCACAATGTTCGTCAACATCTACCGGCCGGGCGTGACCCTGGCCATCACCGGACCCTGGGCCAGCTTCAAGAGCTAGGGTCTCCGAACCCGCCACGCGAAGGCGGTGGCGAGCGCCAGCAGCAAGGCCGCGGTGACCTGGTGCAGAATACCCAGCCAGATCGGCACCCCGGCCATCAGGGCGGCGATTCCCAGGGCGGCCTGAACCACGACCACCCCGGCCACCACGAGAGCCAGGACCTTGGCGGCGGTGGGCAGGTAGCGTGAGCGCTGCGCGGCCACGGCCACCACCAAGGCCAGGATCAAGAGCACGTAGGCGATCAGGCGATGGTGCAGTTGCACCGCCGCCTGACTGTGCGCCAGCGTCGCCCAGAGGCTGGCCCCGGCATAGTCCTTGGGGAACAAGGCCCCGTTCATCAGCGGCCAGTCGTTGTAGACCAGCCCCGCATCGTTCCCCGCCACCAGGGCGCCCAGCAGGATCTGCACATAGATCAGGGCGGCCAGGCCTAGGGCGCGGAAGTTCCAGGCGCTGGGCACGGTCTGGCGCGGCGCGCCGGTCCAGGCGTCCAGTCCCGTCCACACAAGGCCCGCCAGCAGGGCGAACGCCAGACCGAGATGAACCGTCAGCCTTTCAGGCGCCACCGACACCAGTTGCGACTGCGACAGTCCGCTGGAGACCATCCACCACCCCACGGCGCCCTGAAGTCCGCCGAGAGCAAACAGCGCCGCGCAGCGCCAGATGAGGCGCTTGGGAAGCTGTCGACGAACCAGGAAGTAGGCGAAGGGAATGGCGAAGGCGGCGCCCACCAGCCGGCCCAGCAGCCGGTGGCTCCACTCCCACCAGTAGATGGCCTTGAAGGCTTCGAGGCTCATCCCCTTGTTGAGCTGCTGGTACTGGGGAATCTCGCGATATCTCGCGAACTCCTCGTTCCAGTCGCCGGCCGACATGGGCGGCAGGGCGCCGGTCAGCGGTTTCCACTCGGTGATGGAGAGGCCGGAATCGGTAAGGCGCGTGGCGCCGCCCACCACCACCAGGGCCAGGACGATGAGCGCGACGGCGAAAAGCCAGAGGGCGACCGGGCGCGACCGATCCGAGCGGAGAAAAGACGTCATGGGGGTGACTGAGAACCTTTCGCGGCGTTCCTGGGCGACCCGCTACCTGAGAAGCTCTCTGGCGTCCACGCTTGCACGCCACTTGCACGTGACTTGTGAACCGGGGATGGTCCGGGACAGCCAGACTGGAGCCTTGAGGCGGATTTATGGAAGGCGTCGGGCTGTTTGCGCAGATCTTGATCGGGATGCTGGCCGGCTGGTTCGCGGCCCTGGCGCTCGGCCGGCGCCACAGCCTGTTCGCCTATATGGGCCTGGGGCTGGCGGGGGCTATCCTTGGCCACGCCATCGCCACCGCGCTGGAAGTCCACCTGGTTGGGGTCTGGGGGAGTCTGATCGCGGCGACCGTCGGATCGATCCTGTTCCTGGCGCCCTTCGCCATCTTCCGCCGCCGCTAGACCCGCCCTATACCGGCGCCATGAGCGCACGTGTCCGGAAGTTCGTCGGCGGGATCGGCATCCTGATTTTCCTGGCCGCCTATATCTGGGCGGTTACGGCGATCGGGGAACATGTCCCAGATCAGATCTTCTTCAGGACGCTGTTCTACGCCGTGGCCGGCATCGGCTGGGGCGTGCCCATCCTGCCGCTGCTGTCCTGGATGAACCGGGGAAAGTAGCCCCAAACGCAAAAGGCGCCCCCTAGCGGGAGCGCCCTTTCGGCTTGTCGATGGTCGGAGCGACAGGATTCGAACCTGCGACCCCTTGACCCCCAGTCAAGTGCGCTACCAGGCTGCGCCACGCTCCGACATCGGCAAGGCGGCCCTTCTAACCTCTTGCGGCGCATGGGCAAGCGCGAATTTCCGGCAGGAGCGATATCTGCGCCAAGCCCAGGGCTCAGCCTGATCAGCCGCGCTTCAGCAGGGCGTCCAGGCGGCGCTTGGCGGCCTGGAGGTCGTCGAGGGCGAAGACCAGGCGTTCGCGGTCGTCGACGCCGAGGCGGGCGCTGGAGAGGCCCAGGACCGGGCCTGCGTCACGCACCGGCGCGGCCACCCGTGCGCCCTCCCCGTTTGCGGCCGAGAGCAGGCGCTTGAGCCCCTGTTCCTTGTGCAGGCGCTGGACGCCCTTGATGGTGTAGCCATCCTCGTGCAGCAGGGTCTTCACCCCCCGCAGCATCGAGATGTCCTGCGGGCGGTAGAACCGTCGCCCGCCGGCCCGCTTCATGGGTCGGATGAAGGAGAACTTGGTCTCCCAGAACCTGAGCACATGCTGGGGCACACCCAGCTCATCGGCTGCTTCCGAAATGGTGCGGAAGGCGTCCGGGCCCTTGGCCACAGGGGCGCCTGGGCTACTTTCCGAGGGCGCGGTCTACTCGCGCCTTCATGACCTGCGAAGCGCGGAAACCAATCACACGCCGAGGTTCGATCGCGGCGGGTTCGCCGGTCTTCGGATTGCGGCCCATGCGGGCCCGCTTGGCGCGCACCTGGAACACGCCAAAGCCCGAAAGCTTGACCTGTTCACCGCGCTCCAGAGCCTGGGCGGCCAGTTCGAGCGTGCGCTCGACGAGTTCGGAACAATCCTGGCGGGTCAGACCCACCTCCTCGTGAACCGCCTCGCACAGGTCGGCTCGCGTTACTGTCGCGCCCTTCATCCTCGCCCGCCCCTACTGAACCACTGTCGACGGGCCGCAATCGCGGAAACGTCGGATTACCGTCATGACCTGATTGTCGCATCAGGTCAAAGACTTCAAGGCGTAACTGGGTACGGGCCTGAAGCTTTCGCCTATAGGCGCACGACGCAGGCGCCCCAGGTCAGACCGCCGCCCATGGCCTCCAGAAGCAGGAGTTGGCCGGGCTTGATACGGCCATCGGTGATGCCTTCGTAAAGCGCCAGCGGGATCGACGCCGCCGAGGTGTTGGCGTGCTTGGCCACCGTGGAGATGACCTTCTTCTCGTCGATGCCCAGCCGACGCGCCACCCCCTCAAGAATTCGCTGGTTGGCCTGGTGAGGAATGAACCAGTCGACATCGGCGACATTCACGCCCGCATCGGCCGCGGCGGCCACGACGGCCTCCGAGATATTCACCACAGCGTGGCGGAACACCTGGTTGCCCTGCATTCGCAGGTGGCCGATCTGGCCGTTGGTGGAGACCCCACCATCCACATAGAGCAGGTCCTGCTTGGTCCCGTCGGCGCGAAGGGCGAAGCCCAGCAGGCCGCGGTCGTCCGTGGTCCCCTCGCCTTCGCCCGGCTCCAGCACCACGGCGCCGGCCCCATCGCCGAACAGCACGCAGGTGCCGCGATCGGTCCAGTCCATCAGCCGGGTCATGGTCTCGGCCCCGATCACCAGGGCGCACTTGGACCGATTGCGGGCCACGAAACCGTCGGCGGTCGACAGCGCATAGACAAAGCCCGAGCACACCGCCTGGACGTCGAAGGCGATGCCGACGGGACAGCCCAGCTTGCGTTGCACGATGGTGGCCACGGCGGGGAAGGTCAGGTCCGGCGTGGTGGTGCCCACGATGATCAGGTCGACATCGGCCGGGGTCCTGCCGGCGGCGGCCAGAGCCTTCCTCGCGGCTTCCACGGCCAGGTCCGACACCGGCTGGTCCGGCGCGGCGCGGTGGCGCTGGCGGATGCCGGTGCGTTCGATGATCCACTCATCGCTGGTGTCGACCGTCTTCGACAGATCGGCATTGGTGACGATCTCGTCGGGCAGATAACCCCCGACCCCGGTCACGACGCTACGCAGGACTTTAGTCAACAGTTGCAGCTCCATCGACGGCCGGCGCGCTCGACTCGGCCACGGCGGCGGTGAGCCGCGTCATATTCTTTTCGACCTCGTTGGCGAAGTCGCTTTGCGAAAGGCTGGCGGCCATGCGGATGGCGTCGGCGAAGTCCTGGGCCTTGGCGCCCCCGTGTGACTTCACCACCACGCCATTGAGGCCAAGAAGGGGCGCGGCGCGGGGCGGGTTCAGTTTCTGTGCGAACCTGCGCAGGCCGGCCCGAGCCAACAGGGCCCCGGCGGTGGTGATCAGCGAACTGGTGAGGGCCGCGCGGAGCTCGGCCTCGACATAGCGTCCGGTGCCCTCGGCGGCCTTGAGCATGATGTTGCCGGTGAAGCCGTCGGTGACGGCGACATCAACCGTGTTCTTCGAGAGGTCGTCGCCCTCGATGAAGCCGCGATAGTCGAGGTCGAACTTGCCTGAGCGCAGGATGGCGTGCGCCAGGCGCACCTCCTCGTGGCCCTTAACGTCCTCCGAGCCGACATTGACCAGGCCGACGGTCGGCTTGGCCACACCGTGGAAGGCGCGGTGGAAGGCCTCGCCCATGATGGCGAACTCCACGAGGCGCTCGGCGTCGCAATCGATATTGGCGCCGACATCCAGCACCGTGGTCAGCCCCTTGGCGCCGGGCCAGCTCGCCACCAGGCAAGGCCGGTCGACATCGACGCTCATCCGCAGGATCAGCTTGGAGATGGCCATCAGGCCACCGGTATTGCCGGAGGAAACGGCGGCGACAGCTTCGCCGGACTTCACCGCCTCGACAGCGTTCCACATTGAGCTGCCCT
The DNA here is from genome assembly GCF_037968635.1 of Phenylobacterium sp. Classification (GTDB taxonomy): domain Bacteria; phylum Pseudomonadota; class Alphaproteobacteria; order Caulobacterales; family Caulobacteraceae; genus Phenylobacterium. Next base: position 10,646 of record NZ_JBBKVV010000071.1, on the reverse strand, counting down.
TGCCGCGGCGCAGGGCGACAGCGGGCTTTTCGTCCGAGGCGATGACCTTGTCGGTATGGCGGACCTCGACCTGGGCCTTCAGCGCCGGGTGCCGGGCCAGTTCGGGGGCCAGCGCCGCTTGATCGCCGTGCACCAGGAAGCGGGTGTCGGCGGGCATGGCCCTGGCGGCGAGCGCAAGCGCGGGAACGGTCACGGAAGGTCCGTGGTCGCCGCCCATCGCATCGATTGAAATGACCAGGGATCGGGTCAAGAGAATGCGTCCAGCCCTCTATTGCGACCGCGCCAGGACGATACAGCCAGGGCAAGGCGATGCAAACCGCGCAGGGATGGCGCGATCATTCGCCCTCCCCCTTCAGTTTCTTCAGGGCCGCGAAAGGCGAGAGGTCAGCGGTGTCAGGCGTGTAGTCGAAGACCGCGCCAGGCTTGCGGGGAAAGGGATCGATCTCCAGGGCCAGCTGCTCGATCAGGTAGGCCGAGAGGTCGATTTCCTCGTCCGCTAGGACGTCCGGCGGATCGGGTTCGTCGGGGTCGAATTCCAGCTCCACGGTGGCGGCTTCCGACTCAGCCGGCGCATTGGGGCTGCCGGCCGGGACCACTCGGAACTCGATGTCGGCGGTCAGGGACTGCTCAAAGGCGTCGAGGCTGACGCCGCACACCTGTTCCACCACGGCGTCGAACTGGCCTAGGATCTCGGCCCCATCCAGCCACGCGTGAACGGTTATGTCGGCCGTGAGCGCCGGCAGACTTTCCAGCCCGATCTCCTTGGCGATCAGGGCGCGGGTTTCGGCGTCGGGCTCAAGGCGGACCTTCACCGGCCCCTTGGACAGCTCCTGCAGCCGAATCGTCTGACTCCAGGCGCGCTTCATGCGGGGCTCCAGGCGACGTCACCGGTCAGCAGGCGGTCCAACGGCTGGTCGGCCAGCGCCGCGCGCTGGGCAAGCACATAGTCCAGGAGTTTCGGCGCTCCGCCCGACGGAGCCTCGGCATAGACCGTGCGCACCAGCAGGGCGTTGAGCGCCGCGATGTCCGGCAGCGAATCGAAGGCGGTCTCATAGGACTTCACCCGGCCATAGAAGGCCTCCCCGAGCTTGCGCATCTTCTTGCCCACCGACAGGTCGCCCACGCCCATCTCGCGCAGGGCGGCGTCCAGGGCCGACACATAGGTGTCGAACAGGGCCTGGGCGGTCTCACTGGCCTGCGGTCCCTGGCGCTTGAGGCGGTCCAGCAGCAGGAAGACATGCAGGGTGTAGATCTCGAATCGGCCTTCGACGGTGTCCGGGGCGGCATAGGCCTCGTAGAGGGCCGGCGTCCGCGACTGATCGACCACGGCGGCATAGAGCGCACGGCCGGCGGTCAGGGCGGGCTTGGGGCGGAACAAACGGTCCAGAAGCATATCGGCCTCGATTTCGCCCGAAGGGGTCTTTAAGGGCGGCATTGCAGTAAGGGGCCGCGAGCGATAGGTCAAAGCCCAGGAAAATTGAACGGGTCTGATCCGCACATGTTTCGCAGTGTCGCCTTCGCCGCAATCGCCGCCGGTCTCATGGCCACGGCCGCCTGCGCGCCGATCACCACCTATTCCGGGTTCCAGGCCATCGACGCCGATCCCAAGGACGTGAAGGTCGGAGCCGACACCAAGTCCATCGTGCGCGGCCGGCTGGGCTCGCCCTCGGCCACCTCCACCTTCGACCCCAACGTCTGGTTCTATATCGACCAGGTCAAAGAGACCGTGGCCTTCCGGATGCCCAAGACCACCCGGCGCGACGTCACCGCCATCGCCTTCAACAAGGACACCGAGGTGGTGGAAAGCGTCAGCCAGTACAGCCTGAAGGACGGCAAGGTCATCGCCTTCAATGGCCGTGAAACCCCGACCCGGGGCCGCGAGCTGACGATCTTCGAGCAGCTGATCGGCACGGTTGGCCGCGGCACCATGCTTCCGAATGACGACGATGGCGTCCCCGGCAGCCGCCCGGGCGATCGCCGCTAAGACACACCGCCCTACCGACCCAAGAAAAACGCCCCGGAGATCGCTCTCCGGGGCGTCTTCACGTTCGGTCGGCGCGGCGGACTATTGGGCCGCCAGAACCGCCAACAGCAGCAGAGCCACAATGTTGGTGATCTTGATCATCGGGTTCACCGCGGGACCCGAGGTGTCTTTGTAGGGGTCACCGACGGTGTCGCCGGTCACGGCGGCCTTGTGAGCCTCCGAACCCTTGCCGTGCACGACGCCGTCAGAGTCGGTGAAGCCTTCTTCGATCACCTTCTTGGCGTTATCCCACGCGCCGCCGCCCGAGGTCATCGAAATGGCGACGAAGAGGCCCGTGACGATCACGCCCATCAGCATCGCGCCGACGCAGGCGAAGGCGTCGACCTTGCCGGCGATGGCGTTGATGACGAAGAACAGCACGATCGGCGAAGCCACGGGCAGCAGCGACGGCACGATCATCTCGCGAATCGCGGCCTTGGTCAGGATGTCGACGGCGCGGCCGTATTCGGGCTTCACCTCGCCGGTCATGATCCCCGGGTTTTCGCGGAACTGACGACGGACCTCGACCACCACCGATTGCGCGGCGCGGCCGACGGCGGTCATCGACATGCCGCCGAACAGGAACGGCAGCAGGCCGCCGAACAGCAGGCCGACCACCACGTACGGGTTGGACAGATCGAAGGCCACCGGCCCCAGGCCATCGAAGAACGAACCGGGTTCAGCATTGGCCGCGAAGTACTTCAGGTCCTCGGTATAGGCCGCGAACAGCACCAGGGCGCCGAGACCGGCCGAGCCGATCGCATAGCCCTTGGTGACCGCCTTGGTGGTGTTGCCGACGGCGTCGAGAGCGTCGGTGGTGACGCGCACTTCCGGGGGCAGACCCGCCATTTCGGCGATGCCGCCGGCGTTGTCGGTGACCGGACCAAAGGCGTCCAGGGCGACGACGAAGCCCGCCAGGGACAGCATGGCGGTGGTGGCGATGGCGATGCCGAACAGGCCCGCCAGGTTATAGGTGACGATGATGCCGACGATGATCACCAGGGCCGGGGCCGCAGTGGCCTCGAGGCTCATGGCCAAGCCCTGAATGACGTTGGTGCCGTGGCCGGAGACCGAGGCCTGGGCGACCGACTTCACCGGGCGGAAGTTCGTGCCCGTATAGTACTCGGTGATCATCACGATCAGCGCCGTGATCACCAGGCCCGCCATCGAGCAGTAGAACAACGACAGGGAGTCGAAGGTCTTCTCAAGCGGGGTGCCGGCGTTGACCGTCAGAGGTTCGGTCACCAGCGAGGGGAGAAGGAACCAGAGCGCGATGGCAGAGAGCACGCCGGTGACGATCAGGCCCTGGTAGAGGGCGCCCATGATCGAACCCGACTTGCCCAGGCGAACGGCGAAGGTGCCGATGATCGAGGTGATGATGCAGACACCGCAGATGGCCAGCGGCAGCAGCATGATATTCGGCAGCAGGGCCGAACCGCCGAAGAAGATGGCGGCCAGCACCATCGTGGCGACCGTGGTCACCGCATAGGTTTCGAACAGGTCGGCGGCCATGCCGGCGCAGTCGCCGACATTGTCGCCCACGTTGTCGGCGATGGTCGCGGCGTTGCGCGGGTCATCTTCCGGGATACCGGCCTCGACCTTGCCGACCATGTCGCCGCCAACGTCGGCGCCCTTGGTGAAGATCCCGCCGCCGAGACGGGCGAAGATCGAGATCAGCGACGCGCCGAAGCCCAGGGAGACCAGGCCGTCGATGACATCGCGGTCGGCAGGCGCCAGGCCCTGAACCTGGATCAGGTAGGTGTAGTAGCCGGCGACGCCGATAAGGGCGAAGCCCGCAACCAGCAGCCCGGTGATGGCGCCTGAGGTGAAGGCGAGCTTCAGACCCTTGGCCAGGCTCTCGGAAGCGGCCTGGGCCGTACGCACATTAGCGCGGACCGAGATCAACATGCCGGCGAAGCCGGCCGCGCCCGAAAGCACCGCGCCGATCAGGAAGCCGACGGCGGAATAGGCGCCGATCAGGAAGTACAGCGCGATCAGGACGACGACGCCCACGATCGAAATGGCGGTGTACTGGCGCTTCAGATAGGCCTGCGCACCTTCCTGGATGGCGGCGGCGATCTCTTGCATTCTTGCATTTCCGGGAGATTCCCGGAGCAGCGCGACGGTCTGGAGGATGCCGTAAAGCACCGCCAGAACGCCGGCGCCGATCACCAGCTCAAGCGTAACACTCATTATCTGAAAGCCCCTTTTGCAATTGCGCGGAGGGGGGACGACGCCAGCCTAAGGCGTGCGCGTCGGTATGTTCCCGGCCCCATGGTGTTTCCCCAGTGGAGCGCCTTTGGCGACGCCCCTTATAATTGAGAAGGTGAAGGTGCCAAAACTGGCGCCCGGAAGCAACGGTGTTGCCCAAATGGGGCCTAGGACCGGGCCGCCCGCGCCCCGAAGGTTTTGGGATCCGGCAGGCCTGTGCGCTTCTTGGGGGACTGGGAGATCAGGGTCACGTCCTTGACCTCCTTGGCCCCACCGATGGCGATCGCCTCCCGCAGCAGGACGGCCTTCAGTTTGGCCTCGTCAATCTTGGTGTAGTCGGTGGCCAGGGTGAAGAACGGCGACCGGTGTCCCGCACGAACCAGGGCGTCGCGGAAATAGGGTTCGCGGGTGCGCAGCTTGCTCGTATTGGCCAGCGTCGAGAGCTGGATGCGAACCGAGACGAAGACATAGTTGATCAGCAAGCCCCGCACGACGATCGGCAGGGCCACGGGCGACAAGTCCACGTACTGGCCGTCGGTCTTGGCCGGTTTCTTCGCCTCCGACGCCCGCGCCGGGGCGGAGATCAGAGCGAGGGGCGCGAGGGCGAGGAGGGCGCGACGGTCCATGCGCGCACCTTGGCAGGATATGGTTTCCGGAAGCCTACCTGTGCGTCCAGCCGCCCTGGCCGGGGTCGATCACCTGGTCGCCCACCCGGACCTCGATCCCCTCGCCTTCCACCACCTCGCCGATGACCGTCAGTCCGATGAGGGACGGATGATCGGCCGACGCGGTGCACACGATCTCATAGTCGTCGCCGCCGGTGGCCAGGCGCAGGAGCGCCGCGGCCTGATCGTCCTGCGTCGCCAGCCAGCTACGGGCGGGTTTGGAGAGCGGCATCCTGTCCAGGTCGATCTTGAGCCTCAGGCCGCTGGTCTGGGCGATGTGACCGGCGTCGGCCACCAGGCCGTCGGAGACGTCGGCGGCGGCGCTGGCATGGGCGCGCAGAGCCTCGCGGAGGTCCAGGCGCGGATTTGGCAGGCGATGGGTCTCAGGCAGCCACCGGCGGTCCAGTTCGCCCCAGCCAGGACCCCAGTCCAGCCAGCCGTCACCGATCGGACCGCTCACCAGCAGCAGATCGCCGGCCTCGGCCCCGCCGCGACGGATCATGGTCCCGCTCGGAACCCAGCCCAGCAAGGTCATGGAGACCATAAGCGGTCCCGGCGTGGAGACCGTGTCGCCTCCCAAGAGGATGACGTCGAAGGCCAGGCCGTCCTCATCAAGGCCCCGGGCGAACTCCTGGCGCTGGTCCCAGCCAAACCCAGCAGGCCAGGCGGTCATCAGGAAGTAGCCGTAGGGCTCGGCGCCCTTGGCGGCCAGGTCGGAAAGGTTGGACCGCAACAGCTTGCGCGCCACGATGTCGGGCGGATCGTCCGGCCGAAAGTGCACGCCAGCCACCAAGGCGTCCTTGGTCACCACCAGATCGAAGCCCGGCCGCGAGGGAATCGCCGCCGCGTCGTCGAGCAGGTCCAGGGCCTCGGCCGCACCGCGGGTCAGTGGGCGGAACAGCCGGGCTATCTGTTCGAATTCATCCGGCGCGGACATCCTGCGCCACCTTGTCGAGGGCGCCGTTGACGAAGCCCGGTTCCGGCCCTTCGAAGAACGACTTGGCCAGTTCGACATACTCGTCGATCACCACCTCGACCGGCACGTCGTCGCGATGGGACAGCTCATAGGCGCCAGATCGCAAGATAGCGCGAACGGTGGCGTCCAGCCGGTCCAGCTTCCAGCCGGTGGCCAGCCGCTTGACGACCGCGGCGTCGATTTCACGCTGGCTTCCCACCACGCCGCGCACCAGCTCGGCGAAGAAGGCCTCATCGGCGGCGGCCAAGGGATCGCCCTCCCCGTCGCCCTCAATGCCGCGGTCGAAGCGGTGGTCGGTGAACTCGCGGATCACCGCCTCGACGCCGACGCCGGAGACTTCCATCTGGTACAGGGCCTGGACAGCCGCGAGGCGCGCGACGGAGCGGGCCTGTTTGGGCTTGCTCATCGGGCGCCCGTCAGCTGGCTCTTCAGGGAGATCATGGTCAGCGCGGCGCGGGCCGCCCCGCCCCCCTTGTCGCCCTCGCTGACCTTGGCGCGGGCCCAGGCCTGCTCCTCGTCCTCGACCGTCAGGATGCCGTTGCCGATGGCCAGCCGCTTGCCGACGGCCAGATCCATGATGCCGCGGGCCGACTCGTTGGAGACGATCTCGAAGTGATAGGTCTCGCCACGGATCACAGTGCCGAGGGCCACATAGCCGTCATAGCGAACGCCGGTGGCGCCGCCCTCGTCGGCGATGGCGATGGCGCCGGGGATTTCCAACGCCCCGGGCACGGTGACCACATCATACTCCGCGCCCTGAGAGGTGATGGCGTCAGCGGCGCCCTGCAGCAGGGCGTCGGCCAAGTCGGAATAGAAGCGCGCCTCGACGATGAGGATGCGGATTTTGTCTTCGAGCATGTGTTCTTTCCGGAAGGCGTTGGCCGCCCCCTTTAGGCTGTTTCTCGCCAGCGGGCGAGATACCGAGCCAGCATGTCGATCTCTAGATTGACGCGGCTGCCCACGTTCAACATTCCCAGCGTGGTCACGTCCCAGGTATGGGGGATCAGGTTCACGCCGAAGACGTCGTCCTCCACCTCGTTCACCGTCAGCGAAACGCCCTCGATGGTGATGGAGCCCTTGGGGGCGATGAAGCGGTGCAGCGGCCGGGGCACGCGGACCTGGACCCGGTGGGATCCGCCTTCGCTTTCGATGGAGATCACCTCACCGATACCGTCCACGTGACCGGAGACGATGTGCCCGCCAAGCTCGTCGCCGATCCGCGCGGCCCGCTCCAGATTGACAGGACGCCCTTCCTGCCAGTCCGACAGGGTGGTCAGGGAAAGCGTCTCACCAGAGACCTCCACGGCGAACCAGCCCTCGGCCTTCTCCACCACCGTCAGGCAGCAGCCTGCATGGCTGATGGAGGCGCCGATATCGACGGTGGCGAGATCGAACTTGGTTTCGATCTCGAACCTGCGGTCGCGGTTGGTGTCGCGGACGGCGCGGACGCGGCCCACATCGGTGACGATGCCGGTGAACATTCAGATCCTCTCGTAACGTTCCCACACATCGGGACCTAGCGCGCGAAGATCAACCCGCTTGAGCTTTGGCGCCTCGGAAAGCGCCTGGATGGCCAAGGCGCCGATCCCCGGCCGACCCTCCCCGCCGATGATCATGGCCGCCCGGAACCACTCCAGCCGGTCCACCAGGCCGCAGCGCAGAAAGCTGGCCGCCACCTGCCCGCCGCCCTCGACGAACAGACGGGTCAGGCCCTGGGCGGCCAATGCGCGGACGACATCGTGCAGCTCGGGGCGCTCGTCGCCGACGGCATGGACCTGCAGCACGCGCACGCCGGCCTCGGTCAGACGAGGCTCCGGCGGCGTGGTGGAGATCAGGTAGGTCGGAATATCGCGCGCCGTGGCCACCAGCTTGCAGCCGTCGGCCAACCGCTGGCGGCTGTCCAGGACCACGCGAGCGGGTTGCGGGCCGCGAAAGTCCGGCAGGCGGACGGTAAGCTCCGGATCGTCGGCAAGGGCCGTCTCGACCCCCACGACGACGGCGTCATGCTCGGCGCGCAGGCGATGCACCTGTTCCCGCGCGGCCTCGCCCGTGATCCAGCGGCTCTCTCCCGTCGCGGTGGCGATGCGGCCGTCGAGAGAGGTTGCGAGCTTGAGGCTAACGCTCATCCTCAGAGCCTTCGCTGAGGCCCTCTTCGCCGAGGAAGGTCGCGAACTCGCCGGCCTCGCGGAAGTCGCGGTAGACCGAGGCGTAGCGGACATAGGCCACGTCATCGAGGACCTTGAGCTGTTTCATCACCATCTCGCCGACGGCGGAGGATGGCAGCTCGGTCTCACCCATGCTTTCGAGCTGACGGACGATGGTCGAGATCATTTTCTCGATACGATCCGGCTCGATGGGACGCTTGCGGGTGGCGATCGCGATCGAACGCGCCAGCTTGTCGCGCTCAAAGGGCGTGCGCCGCCCCGAACGCTTCAGGATGGTCAATTCACGCAACTGCACCCGCTCGAAGGTGGTGAACCGGCCACCACATTCCGGGCACAGCCGCCGGCGCCGGATGGCCGCGCCGTCTTCCGACGGACGGCTGTCCTTCACCTGGCTTTCGAGATGACCGCAGAACGGGCAGCGCATGATCTAGCCCCTCCTGGCCAATCCAACCCCTATTAGAGGGATTAGCTGTAGATCGGGAAGCGTTTCGTCAAGGTCAGGACCTCGGCTTTCACCTTGGCTTCGATGGCGGAATTGTCACCGCCGGCCGCGACACCATCCAGGACTTCACCGATCCAGGATCCCACCTGACGGAACTCAGCAGGTCCGAAGCCCCGCGTCGTACCGGCCGGCGTCCCGACCCGCAGGCCCGACGTCTGCATGGGCGGAAGCGGGTCGAAGGGGATGCCGTTCTTGTTGGTGGTGATGCCGGCCCGTTCCAGGGCGATCTCGGCGTCGGCGCCCGAGACGTTCTTGGGCGTCAGGTCCACCAGCATGAGGTGGCTGTCAGTACCCCCCGAGACGATCTTGAAACCCGCCGCCTGCAGGCTGTCGGCCAGGGCTCTGGCGTTGTCGATCACCTGGCGGGCGTACTGCTTGAACTCCGGACGCAGGGCCTCGCCGAAGGCCACCGCCTTGCCGGCGATGACATGCATCAGCGGCCCCCCCTGCAGTCCAGGGAAGACCGCGCTGTCGATCTTCTTCGCCCACTTCTTGGAGTTGGTCATGATCATGCCGCCGCGGGGGCCGCGAAGGGTCTTGTGCGTGGTGGTGGTCACGATGTGAGCGTGCGGGAACGGGTTGGGATAGGCGCCGCCGGCCACCAGGCCGGCATAGTGGGCGATGTCCACCATCAGCAGCGCCTCGACGCTGTCGGCGATCTCGCGGAACTTCGCGAAGTCGATGGCCCGGGAATAGGCTGAGCCGCCCGCGATTATCACCTTGGGCTTCTCGGCCAGGGCGACCTCTGCCGCCTGGTCATAGTCGATCATGTGGTCCTGCTGGCGCACGCCATAGGCCACCGGGCGGAACCACTTGCCCGACTGATTGACGCTCTTGCCGTGGGTCAGGTGCCCGCCGGCCGCCAGGTCCATGCCCATGAAGGTGTCGCCGGGGCTCATCGTCGCCATGAACACCGCCTGGTTCGCCTGGCTGCCGGAATGGGGCTGCACATTGACGTACTCGCAGCCGAACAACTGCTTGGCGCGCTCGATGGCGATCGTTTCGACCTCGTCCACCACCTCACAGCCGCCGTAGTAGCGTTTGCCGGGGTAGCCCTCGGCGTACTTGTTGGTCAGGACCGAGCCCTGCGCCTCCAGGACGGCGCGGCTGACGATGTTTTCCGACGCGATCAGTTCGATCTGATCCTGCTGACGCTTCAGCTCCCGCGTCAGCACGCTGGAGACGGCCGGGTCGCTCTCGGAGGCGGTGGCGGTGAAGAAGGCGTCGATGAAAGTGGCGGCTTGGGCGGTCATGGGAGGGCCTTTCGGGAATCTGGGAGGGACGGGCCTGGGCGGCTCTTTAGCGCCTTGCGGGCCCGGGGCCAAACATTGGAACCAAGTCGGCATGGAGGCGTTGACGCCAAGTCCGACGACCCTGGGCGAAGGGGTCCTCTGGCGCTTGCAATGCCATGTACCCAGGGGACGCTTGATGAGTATCGACATGGACGCCGACACCGGTGTGGAGGAGGTTCTCTCCCTCGCCACCGTCATCGTCTCGGCCTTTGTCAGCCGCAACTCTGTGTCGCAGAACGACCTGCCAGACCTCATCCGGGCGGTGCACCAGGCTCTGCACGGGCTTGGCCATGCCGCGCCTGCCGCCCCGGAAGAACGGCCCAAGCCTGCGGTCCCGATCAACAAGTCGATTCAACACGATTTCATCGTCTGCCTGGAAGACGGCAAGAAGCTGAAGATGCTCAAACGCTACCTGCGCTCGCGCTTCGACATGAGCCCGGATGACTATCGACGTCGGTGGGGACTGCCGCCGGACTATCCGATGGTGGCGCCGGCTTATGCGGCGCGGCGCTCGGACTTCGCCAAGCAGATCGGCCTCGGCAAGGGTGTGCGGCGGCGGACGTGATTTGGGCGGCCGAGCCGCCGGATCGTTCAGATGGATTGCGAAGTTGAGGCTTCTCCGAAGCGGTGACGACGCCCTTCGTATGCGCCCCCGCGCGCCGAATCGCAAGCCGACCAGGGGGTGGCGAATTCGCGCTCAGGCGGCGTAGCCGCCGACGCGCTTGATGTTGCAGTGGGCCCAGAGCATTTCCAGGGTCGCGGCCAGGTCGTCCATCATGGCGTCGGTGTGAGCCGGTGATGGGGTGAAGCGC
>NZ_JBBKVV010000070.1:0-6538 GCF_037968635.1 Phenylobacterium sp. | reverse complement strand
AGGTATTTGTCGGAGATCGCCGCGCCGAAGCCGGCGACGTTGGTGCTGACAAAACCCGTCTGCACTGTGGCGGTCACCGACGACTTTGCGGGCGACGCCGGGTCCCAGGTCAGGGTCCCGGCCACCTTGTCGAAGCGGAAGGTGCTGATCGAATAGCCCATGTGCGGCACGCGGGCGATGACGGACGCATGCTGTTCGTCCAGCTTGTAGGTCCCGGCTGGGGCCAGACCGGCGTCGGGCTCGCCGCAGAAGATGCCCGCCGGCACGCCGGGCGGGCAGGCGCCGTCCGCCGCCAGAGCCGGTCCCGCGAAGGTCTGTGACAGGGCCACGGCCGCGCCGGCGGCCAGCATCGTCTTCATCAGCTTGGTCATAGGCAAACACCCTTGTTCCGGTGGATCTGCCCCAAGGACGAACCCCACGCGACGCGCCCGACAGCGGGCGCGATCTTTTTGTCAGGCGACGGGCGGAGCCACCAGGGCTTCACCCAAAAGTTCCTGCAACAGGGCGGTGCGTGGATAGGGATGATGGCGGTACTGGCGGAAGCCCTCGGCCAGGGGCACGCCGAAGTCCCGGCCCCGCCGCCGGGTCCAGGCCTCCATCGAGGCCTGGTGGTCGCTGATGTCGTGCTGTTTGGAGACCCAGCTGTCCTGGCTCTTGTGGGCGGCCAGCATGGCCTGCTTGGTGACGAAGTGCGCGGCCACGTCGACGCCGAAGTCGGGAACCACCTTCACCCCCTCGCGGTCGCGGCCGCCGATGGGGTCCATGAAATAGAGGTGCGGGATGCCGGTCAGGACCTTGGCCTCGCCGGTCCGGTAGTTGGGCACGGAGGCGGCGAAACAGGCGTCGCGGACCAGCACGCTGACCGCCTCGTGGTCGGGGTGATAGTCGACGGGCGACGCGGTCAGCACGATGTCGGGCGCCGCCCAGCGGATCATCTCCGTCACCCGCCGCCGACACGGATCGTCGTTGAACACGCAGAGATCGGGAACCTCGCCGCAGCGATAGTCGGCCCCGATCAGGGCGGCGGCGGTGGCGGCCTCGGCCTTGCGGATGGCGGCGGTCTGGGCGGGCTCGGTGTCGTTGGAGCCGCAGTCGCCGGCCGTCACCGTGACGATCCTGATCGCGTGTCCCTTGGCCGCCAATACCGCCAGGGTCCCGGCGCCCAGGGTCTCGATGTCGTCGGGGTGGGCGTGGATGGCGAGGATCGTGGTCATGGCGCTTTTATCTCCCGTCGGCCTGACCAGGGAAAGGGCGGGGTCAGATGCCGAAGAAGCTCCCGACCTCCGCCGACAGACCCTCGGCCCACGCGGGCGTGGCCGCAACCTGCAGCTTGGGAAAGGGGAGGCTCGCGAAGAGATCGCCGCAGAGGTCACGGTATTCGGTCCAGAACAGCACAAGGCCGTTCATGCCGGTCCAGCCGCGCGCCTGGGCCAGGGGCGTCTGCTCCACATAGGCGATCAGCTTTGTCATCCACGCCTCGCCCCGGCGGGTGGCGACGAAGTCCATATAGTGGGCGCGCGGGTCATCGATACCGAGCAGCAGGAAGCGCGGCTTGGCGTGAGCTACGATCCCAGACCAGGCCCGGACATGGGTTGCGATCTGATCGCGCGGCGCATCATTGGCGTAGAGGAAACGGACGGTGTTTTGAAAGGCCGCGCCTTCGAGGATGAGGACGCCGTTCTCTCTTCGCAGGAAGGCTTCGAAGCTTCGCAGAACGTCGTCGACGAAACCTGACTGGGCGGCGGTCTTCCGCAGGGCGGAGGGCAGGACCGGGTGATCCCTGGCCTCCTCCAGCCACCAGCGAGCGGGCCGGCCTTGGGCGTTCGCCGCTTCGGCCAGCAGCCGCGCGGTCGTGGTCTTTCCAGAGCCGGGGAGACCCTCCACCAGCCAGAGTTGCTGTTCCATCGGTCCCCGACTCGTCCGCGTCCGTCAGCTTGCCTGGGTGACCATCGGTGTTCCATCGGCTTCGCACGCCGCAAGGTGAGACAAATTTCACCTGACAAGTCCGGGGTTATCTGGCTTTTTCCACCCCGTATTCGGGAGGGTAGGGGCATGGCCCAATTCGATCCGGCCGCGGCGACGCAGGCCTATCTCGCGGTCCTGTCGCCAGAGGCTCACGCCAAGGCCACGGCCTATACGCAGGGCGGCCACTGGGTGCTGCTCTGGGCCGCCCTGGTCACCGCTCTGACCGCCTGGATCGTGCTGAAGACCGGCATCCTGGTGAAGGTCCGCAACGGGATCGAATCCAAGAAGAGCCGCCCCTGGCTGGCGGTCGCCGCGGTGGTCGTGGTGGACGCCGTGATCGAGGGCCTGCTGACCCTGCCGTGGTCGGCCTACGCCGACTGGTGGCGGCAGAAGTCCTATGGCCTCACCGACCAGGCCTTCGGAGGCTGGCTGGGCGAGACCCTGACCATGATGGTCATCTCGATGGTCATGACCCTGCTCTTGGCGTCTGGCGTCTACGCCCTGATGCGCAGGGCGCCCAAGACCTGGTGGGCCTGGGGCGGCGGCCTGGTGGCGGTGGCCTTCATGGGCATCATGGTGATCTCGCCGGTGTTCATCGAGCCGCTGTTCAACACCTACACGCCCGCTCCCGCCGGGCCGGTGCGCGACACGGTGGTGACGATGGCCAACGCCAACGGCGTCCCTTCCGACAAGATCTATGTCTACAACGGCTCCAAGCAGTCCAACCGCTACACGGCCAATGTCTCGGGCCTGTTCGGCACCGCCCGGGTGGCGATGAGCGACACCATGTTCAAGCAGGGCGCCGATATTGCCGAGGTGAAGGGCGTCGTGGGCCACGAGATGGGCCACTATGTCCACATGCACGCCATCTGGCTGGCCTCGGCCTTTGGTCTGCTGGCGCTGGGGCTCTTCTTCGTCGTCGACCGGCTGTTCGCCCCCGTGGCCCGTCTGGTGGGCGCCAAGGACGTGACCGGGATCGCTGATCCGGCAGGTCTGCCGGTGATCTACATCATCATCGCGGTGGTGGGGCTGCTGGCCACGCCGATCACCTCGTCCATCTCGCGCCTGGCCGAGACCGACGCCGACAAGTTCTCCCTGGAACGCTTCAACGAACCGGACGGTCTGGCCAAGGCCCTGGTCAAGACCATCGAGTACCGCGCCGCCACCCCGTCCAGGCTGGAGGAGGTGATGTTCTATGACCATCCCGCCGTCGGCAGCCGTGTCCGCATGGCCATGGACTGGAAAGCCGCCCATCCCCCTAAGAGTGAGCCGATCTACTGACCCAGCGCATCCTTTCCTACGACGAAGCCAGCCGCGCGGCCCTGGCCGGCGACACCGAGGCGCAGATGGCGCTGGCCGAAGCCCTCGACAACCAGGGTCAGGGCAAGGCCGCCCTCGACTGGATGGTTCGCGCCGCCCACGGCGGTTGGATGCCTGCCGTCGCCCGCCTGGGGCTGTGGCAATTGGTGGGGCACATCACGCCCCAGGCGCCGGCGCTTGGCGTCGGCCGCATCATCCAGGCGGCGCAGGCGAACGATCCCTTCGGCCTGCACCTGGCGGCCATCGTTGATTCCGGCGCCATCGGCACGCCGCGTAACATCGCCCGGTCCCTTTTCTGGCTGGCCCGCGCGGCGCAGTTGGGGGATGGTCGCGCGGCCTGTCAGCTCGGCGTGCTCTGTGGGGACAGGAAGCTGGCCCACGCCGCCTTGTCCGCGGCGGTCGAAACCGGCTTCGAGCCGGCCCTGGTGGCGCTGGGCGACCGGCCCGCCATCGCCGGGCCCACCGACTGGGACGCCGTGGCCCGCGCCGCCGACCTCTCAGCCTTCGCCGCCCCCGTCAGCCGCGTGGTGGAGAGTGAGAGCCCCCGCGTCCTGTCGATCCCCGACCTGCTGCCCCCCGAGATCTGCGCCTACGTCATGGCGCTCGCCGAGCCGGCCCTGGGCCGCAGCCTGGTGCTGACCGATGACGGGACCGAACAGGCGCGCAGCGAACGATCCAACCGCGTCATGCACTTCGGCCTGGTGGATTCCGACGTTATCCTGGAGCTGGTGAACCTGCGGGTCGCCCAGGCGGCGGGCATGCCGCCGGAGAACGCCGAGGGGCTGGGGGTCCTGCACTACGCGCCGGGTGAGCGTTACCGCCCGCACATGGACTACATTCCCGACACTCCGGAGAACGCCCATCAACTGGCCGTCATGGGCCAGCGGGTTCGCACCCTGCTGGTCTATCTCAATGACGGCTACGAGGGCGGAGAGACCCTGTTCCCGCGCCTGGAGGCGGGCTTCCGGCCCGCGCCCGGCGGCGCGCTGATCTTCGACAGCGTCACCGACGACGGCGCGATGGATCCCCGCACCCTGCACGAAGGCTCTCCCACCACCTCCGGCGAGAAGTGGGTGATCTCCAAGTGGTTCCGGACCAAGGCGCTGCGGCCTACCGCTTCCTGACGAACACCGTGCCGGCGGAATAACCCGCGCCGAAGGAGCAGATCAGGCCTGTGTCGCCCGCCTGGAAATCCTCGTTGGCGCTGTGGAAGGCGATGATCGAGCCCGCCGACGAGGTGTTGGCGTAGGTGTCGAGGATGATGACGTTCTCGCCGGGCTCGGGGTCGCGGCCGAGCACCTTCTTGCCGATCATGACGTTCATGTTGATGTTCGCCTGATGCAGCCACAGGCGCTTCAAGCCGGTCGCATCGACCCCCAGGTCGCCGGCATGGGCCACGATCATCTCGGCCACCATCGGCACCACCTCGCGGAACACCTTGCGGCCCTCCTGGACGAACAGCTTGTCCGCCGCCCCGATGCCCTCGGGGGCCCCGCGGTTCAGGAAGCCGAAGTTGTTGCGGATGTTGTTGGAGAACTGGGTCTTCAGCCGGGTTCCGAGGATCTCCCAGCCCTGGCCGGGCTTGGCCAGGTCCGCCCGCTCGACGATCACGGCGGTGGCCACGTCGCCGAAGATGAAGTGGCTGTCGCGGTCGCGGAAGTTCAGGTGGCCCGAGGTGATCTCCGGATTGACCACCAGCACCGCGCGGGCTGAGCCGGTGGCGATGTAGTCGGCCGCCGTCTTGATCCCGAAGGTGGCCGACGAACAGGCGACGTTCATGTCGAAGCCGAAGCCCTCGATCCCCAGGGCCTGCTGAATCTCGATGGCCATGGCCGGATAGGCGCGCTGCATGTTCGAGGCCGCGCAGATCACCGCGTCGATCTGGCTGGCGTCCTTGCCCCAGCGGGCGATGGCGTCGCGGGCCGCGGCCACGCCGATCTCGGCCATCACCGACAGCTCGTCATTGGCGCGTTCGGGAATGGAGGGGGTCATGACCGCCGGGTCGATGACGCCGGCCTTGTCCACCACGAAGCGCGACTTGATCCCCGAGGCCTTCTCGATGAACTCGACGGAGGAGGGGGTCAGCGCCTCGACATCACCGGCCTCGATCGCCTTGGCGTGCTCGGTGTTGAAGTTGGCCACATAGGTGTTGAAGGCCTCCACCAGCTCGGCGTTCGAGACGCTCTGGGGCGGCGTATAGAGGCCGGTGGCCGCGATCACGGCTGATTCCAAGGGTCGCCTCCCGATACAGGGCCCGCTTACTGGGGCGTCAGGCGACACTGATAGCAGGGGAAGGCGCCCAGGCCGATAGGGCGTGGCGATCGACCGACGCGCTCGATGGCTAAGCTTCTGAATTGGCCAAGCTTCATCACCCCTAGGTTGGCCGCTTCGGCTCGGCGATAGGTGTGATTCCTGTCAATTCAAGTCTGTGGCGAGTTGGCCACAGCTGGCCGGGAAGCTTTGTGAGCTAACGGATTTGCTCAAGATTTAGGCTTGTTTCGGCGTCGGTGCATGCCATCTGCGCCTCACTGGGCAATGAAACCCAGAGTTGGAGTATCAAAAAATGAAGTCTCTCATCGCACTCGCGGCCACCGCCGCCGTTCTCGCCGCCCCGGCCATCGCCTCGGCTCAGACCTTCTCGCCCACCACCGTCTACGGCTCGCTCGGCTATGCCAACGCGAACATCGACGACTTGAACCTGGGCGCCATCCAGGGCCGTCTCGGCGCCCGTTTCGGCCAGTACGTGGCCATCGAGGGTGAAGTCGCCGGCGGCGTGAAGGAAGACAGCATCAACGTCACGCCCGCCATCTCCGTCGACTTCAAGATCAAGTCGCAAGTCGCCGTCTATGCGGTCGGCTTCCTGCCCGTGAACCCGCAGTTCGACCTGCTGGCCCGCGTCGGCTACGGCCACTCGGAAATCGAAGCCTCGGGCGCCGGCGCCACCGCCTCCGCCGATGGCGACAGCTGGAACTACGGCGTCGGCGGCCAGTACTTCTTCGACGAGAAGAACGGCGTGCGCGTCGACTACACGCGTCACGACTTCAAGGATTCCAGCGACGACGCCGACGTCTGGGCCGTCGCCTACACCCGCAAGTTCTAATCCACGAAAGCCCTCCTCCTCGATGGGGGAGGGTTGGATGGGGGTGAGGGCAGGGCGTCTGGCGAAGCTCAAGGTCGGCGTTCGCGCCTCCCGCGCCAAGCTTTCAGCGCCCTGCACACACCCCCATCCCCGGCCCTTCCCCCATCGAGGGGG
>NZ_JBBKVV010000069.1:0-2682 GCF_037968635.1 Phenylobacterium sp. | reverse complement strand
TAACGCTCATGGCTACGCCGCCTGAACACCAACGCAAAGGCATTGGGCGGGCCCTGTTGAGCCAGGTGATCGACGACTACCGACGCCGCGGCATGGAGCGCTTCCACCTGGGCTCGACCAAAGCTGGCCGACGGCTCTACGACAGCCTCGGCTTCGAACTGGTCGCCGACCTCTCGGTCTGGATCTTGGACGGTGGGCCGGCGTAGAATCAGGCAGGGCCAGAGCCGCACCTTGGACGGGCACGCGCTGCAGCCGTTGTGGCATATGGCCAGGCCGGCGCCGGCCTGGACGCGGACCTACCGAAGGTCGGAGACGGGTGGTGAGCGGACCTAGACAGTTTCGTGGTCTTCCACTACCGGCGTGTGGAGATCATTCGGCTTGGCATCGGGGTTGCACATGCGGATGCAAGAGAGTGCCGGGTGTCGGCTCTTCGCTCTGGCGACGATCGTGGCCTTCGCTGCGGGCAGCGCCAGCGCGGCCTGCGATACCAGAACTGGACCCGATGCCACTGCGGGCGCTGCAGTAGAGGGGCCGGAGACCTCGCGACTTTACCACGTCAGCGCGACGGCTCCCAATGCGCTCGACGGCACAGACCTGTGTCTCTCCCAGCAGGCTCCGATACTGAGCTTGATCGCAAAGCTGACAGAAGAACCGCCTTCGGTTCCGCCCCCGGACAAGGGCTGCACGCAGACGAAGGGAGCGAATGCCAACGGATCTTTCCGCTTCGAGACGATTTGCGGGAGCGCCACAGGAGGCGTCACCTTTACGACCCGGGTCTACGGCACACGCGATGATTTTCATCATGAGATTGAAGGTGTCCAATATTCCGAGGCTCGAGAGCCCAAAAGCATAACGATCCAGCGCTCGCGCATGACCTACCTTGGCCAGTGCCCTGTCACGATGAAGCCGGGCGACTATCGGACACGCGACGGAGAAATCCACGACCCGCTCGCCGACCTCCGAAAGGCGCTGGGAAATCTCCCGAGTCGGTGAACGTCGCCATCACGCCCTCCCAGAATGGGCTCGCTCCAGTCGCGCTTCAGTGTCGGACGGTCTCCTTCCGTAACAATGTCCGCAATGGGTCGTGAACAGTCGATCACCCTGTTGCCGGAAGCAGACATGATGAGCCTCACCATCACACGCGACTACCAGCCGTCCGACCTGGAATCCGTGGCGGAGCTGTGGTTTGCAAGCTGGGCAACAACGGGGCTCGCGTTCGCGGACGGGATTTCGGTCGCTGGAAACGCCATCCGTATCGAAGCCGAGATCAGAAATGGTTGGGTGGTTCGGGTTGCGGTCCGGGACGGACAGATCGTTGGGTTCCTAGCCATCACCCCACGCGAAGGCAGGTTGAACCAGTTGTTCGTTGCGCCTCAGGCGCACGGAACAGGCGTCGGAACTATGTTGCTGGAAGATGCGAAATCGAAGATGCCCGATGGCTTTTGGCTCTGGACGCCCCGCGACAATATCAACGCCACTGCGTTCTACGCGTCGCGATCACTGCACTTCGACCACTTCGAGCAGGATGGCGAGACGGCGATGGCGATCTTTAGCTGGCGGTAGCCCTACGCAGTTTTGGTGTCAACTCGCCGAGGAGCAGACATTCAGAGTGTCGTGGACGGATGGTTAGCTGACATTAGCCTCAGCGCAATTTAAGCCGATGATCAAACGCCATCATGTCCCCGAAAGTGCACAGCTCGGCGGGCACCAAGTGGATTGTGGCTCCCCGCAGCTCGGACTCATAGGCCGCTTTGATGTCTTCGAATTCCGCCCCCTCTGCGGACGTTAGCGGTGCGGTCGGATAGCCGACGGTAATGTGCAGATCGCCAACAGAGTCGAGGGGGCGGAGCCCAAGCGCGTTCGCAATCTCAGCTCGGCCGCGGCGCAGACGCACATACTCGGCTCGGTCATGCGGCCGCAGGCAAACCTTGAGCAGTTGATCCCAGACAATCGCCCTTTCCGGATTGGGCTCGACCACGACAAGTTCCGGTCCAAAGCTCGTCGCGCCTATCAGGCGCTGCTCAACGTGCTCGTGGCAGCTCTCGATGCTCGCATTGATAGGAAGACCGCTGGGCCACTGCTTCGGATCTCGCCTCTTGTCGGTCACACAGCCCAATAATGTCATGTGATAGCTGCTGGACGGGAGTATCGCGACCTTCGCGGACAAGGCCGTGGCAGCCACAGCGCCCGTCAGCCGTCTGAATGTTGAAAAGGAAGCCGGGTCGCTATCCGCAGTCAGGCGGCACAGGACCGTATTTCCTGCAAATGGTCTAGCGTTGCCGTTGTGGTCAAATTTCTCGAAGCCGTCGGCCATGCTCATATTCTTGCCGGGGACGATGGGGTCCGCAACCGTGGAGATTTCCAGGTAGACCTTCCCAACGTTCCCTATGGGTCGAAAGTTCGCCTAGCCACCACTCCGAAAAGCAGACGTCGCCGACGATAGCCGAATGGCTGCATGTCGCCCGGGGCCCAACTTCCGCTTCTGGCGCATACCTGACCTCTCGCTAGACCGTTGCGACCTGGGCTCCGCGCGGTGTGGCCCTTCAGAGGCCTTGGGCCTGCGTTCTCATTCGTATCTAAGGGCGTTGATTGGTTTGCGAGCGACGATCTTGAGGGCGTGGCCAAGGACGGTCGTCCAGGCGATGGCCAGTGCCAGAAGGCCGGCCGCGACGAAGATCCAGG
>NZ_JBBKVV010000068.1:0-57506 GCF_037968635.1 Phenylobacterium sp. | reverse complement strand
CTAAGTCTGGGGCCGTCCTTCGGGGCGGCCCCTTTCTTTTGCGCGGATTTGTATCGCCGTCGGATATCCGCTAGGGCCTAGCTCAATGAGCAACGCCGCGATCTACTTCCACCCGGATGGCTACGATACGTCCGGCGACCGGCTCATGGGCCGACACTCGGCGGGCGAGAGCTTCCTGCGGGGCTTCCTGCGTCACGGTCAGATCGACAGGCTGCATCTGCTCAACGCCAGCAGCCGCACGCCCGATGTCTTCCAGTCGCTCCTGAATCGGATCGAGCCCAGTAGGCGCCCGGTTCGGTGGCTGGACCGCCTGTCGCGCTCCGGGCTCTCTGACCCCGGATGCCTCTACCTCCCGCAGCCCAGCCTGGCTCCCGAAGCCTGGACCCGCCGTCCGCTGGGCCGCACCCGCTACAGTCTGTGCGGAATCACCCACACAACGGCGACGCATCGCGCCGCCGATCTCATCGCCGACATGGTCCTCGCCCCTGTGGAGGAGTGGGACGCGCTGATCTGCACCTCTGATGCGGTCAGATCTGGGGTCCAGGTCGTGCTCGACCAGACCCGAGAGGACCTGCGCCTGCGACTGGGCGCCACGCGCTTTCCCGCGCCCCAACTCACCACCATCCCACTCGGGGTGAACGCCTCTGACTTCACGCCCACCCCAGACCAAAGGGTCGACTGGCGGACCCGCCTGGAAATTCCTCAGGATGCCGTGGTCGCCCTCTATCTTGGACGCTTCGACGCCGCTGGAAAGATGAACCCTGCCACCATGGCTCTGGCCCTGGAAGCCGCCACAGTGGAGACCGGCCGGCCCATCTATTGGATTGTCGCCGGCTGGTCGGCCACCGACGCCACGACGGCGCTCTTCCACAAGCAAACCCAGGCCTTCTGTCCCAGCATCCACTACAGGCCGGTCGATGGCCGCCAGCCGGAGACCCGCTTCTCGATCTGGTCCGCGGCCGACTTCTTCATTTCATTCTCGGAGAACGTCCAGGAAACCTTCGGTCTAACTCCGGTTGAGGCGATGGCCGCCGGCTTGCCCTCGGTGGTGACCGACTGGGACGGATACCGCGATACCGTCCGCCATGGCGTCGACGGCTTCCGCGTCCCCACCACCGCGCCCCGGCCGGGCCTCGGGCGCGACCTCGCCTACCATTACGCCAACGAGTGGATTCCCTACGAGACCTACCTCGCGGCGGGCGCCCAGATGACGGGTGTCGATCATCGCGCGGCGGTGGCGGCGATCACCGCCCTGGTCACCAATCCCGACCTCCGCCATTCCATGGGCCGGGCCGCAGCGCGCCAGGCACAGGCCACTTTCGACTGGTCCACGATCATTCCCCGCTACCAGGACCTGTGGCGTGAACTCTCTGATCGCCGAAAGGCCGCAGCTCCAGAAGCGCCAGGGGTGGCGGCCCTCATCGACAATCCCCGAAGGTTGGATCCCTTCCAACTCTTCGCCGCCTATCCCACCGCGGTGCTGATCCCGGCCACGCTGCTGAGGGCGACGGCCGGCCTGCCCCGGGAAGCCGCCCGCGCGCGCCTGTCCGAGGACTTCGCGGCGCTCGGCGGATCGGCGCTGCCGACGCTTGCTGAAGTTGATGTGGTCCTCGATCATTTGGCCGACGGCGCGCAGGCCAGCGTCGCCGAGCTGGTCGCCCTCTTCACCCTTCAGCGCCGAGGGTTTCTGGAACGTGGCCTGCTATGGCTGGTCAAATTCGGGGTGATCGAACTGGTTTCGCCGCCACAGGTCTCAAATCGCGCCGACATTTGACCGCGAGTGATCGCTCGCGAGCGACGGCCTGCGGATAGGCGAAAATGCGGGAGGAAGCGAGAGGCCGGGCGGCAAACCCTGGGGCTGACCGCCCGGCCAAAGCGACACAGCCTTGGAGAGCTCGGCTGACAAAAAACTGTAATCCAATTCAACGGGAGACGAAAGAAAATCCCGCTGCACGCGAAATCAACAGTTCGAGAGGAGCGCCGCACGCCCAGCTTCCGGAGCCGGTCGCGCCCAGAACGCCGCCGCTAAAAGACCATGCGGTACTCCCGCTGCACCGCCGCTGCGCCCTCACGACTCACAGTATAGCGGGTCGTGTAACTGCCCTTGGACCAACCTGACGCCGGACGTTTCTTGCCCACATAGAGCAAGTACTGAGCCTTGTCCCGGTCGAGCGGCGGCAGGCGCGACTGGGCAAGGACCTTGCCATCCGGACCCATCAGGGTGAGTTCCTGGATGTCGTCGCGCCTCAGGCCGATGGCCCGCACATAGGCGATCACCATGGCGCTATCGGCGGTTGGAGCCAGGACGCCCCCGGCCTCCACGGCCTCAGGAGAAACCGGGCCGGTCGCGAAGCCGCCATTGAGAACAGCGCCGGTCTGATAGCGCAGACTTTCGCCCGTCGCGCGATCCCACAGGCTGGACCCGGCGACGGTCCCAGGGTCGCAGGCTACCCCTGGTGTCGGCGCGAACGGGTCGATGGTGACGCCGTTGTGCCGCACGGTGAGGTGCAGATGAGGGTACTCGGTGTTTCCCGAAAGTCCGACCTTGGCCAAGGGTTGGCCGGTGGCCACCCGATCTCCGGCCCTCACGATGATGCTGCCACGAGCCAGGTGGCAGTACTGCGTCTCCCAGCCGGCCCCGTGGTCCACGACGACGCCGTTCCCGCACTCCCGGTTGGAGACGTCGACGCCGGCCGTTCGCACGGAAATATCCTCCACGCCGTCACGCAGCCGGCTGATCGTGCCCGGAGCGGCGGCGAGGACCGCGACACCCGCGCGCTGAGCGGCCATGTCGGGAATTCGGAAGTCGATCCCGCCGTGGGCTTCATAGGTGCGCTCGCCGCACCGGTAGTCCTGCACGCCAGGGCCGGGATCACGGTCAAGATAGTTTTGAAGCTCGCAGCTCACGCCGATTTGGCAGGCGATTGGCAGGGCGAGTTTTGGCGCGTCTGCGGGGGGCGGCGTCACTGGCGAGGCCAACTTCTGCAGAGGCTCGGTGGCCGCCGGCGTGCCACGTCCGCAGCCTGCCAGCAGGGCGAGGACGGACAAGGCGGCGCAGCGGGCGAATGTCATCGACGAGGTTCCCATGGCCCATGATCCTGATCGGAGCGTGAGACTGAACTAAGACGTGTCAGAGGGCGATCCCGGTGAGGTCCTTCAACCGGGTCAGGTCGTGGGCATAGACCCCTTGCAGGTAAGCGACGTCGGCGGGCGCGAGACCCACCATCTCCTGGCCCACATGCACGGCCCTTGGCGCGGTCGGCGGGGGGGGCGGCAGGCCGAGGAAGCTGCAGATCAAACCCAGGACGGTGTTGGGGTCGGTGCGCAGGTCGTCGGCCTTCAGGAACAGCACCTGATCGCGCGGGAACAGCTCGAACAACCGCGCGACCTGCTCACCGTAGAAGCCGCGTTCGACATAGGAGAATTCCCGATGATGGCCCCAAGGTTCACTGGCGAACAACCGCTGTCGTCCCTGGCGGATGCACCAGCTGAAGGGTTCTCGCTCCGGGCCGCGGGAGGTTTCCATCCGCCAGTGTGACCAGGCCCGTTCCACCGGATCTCGCAGCATGATGATCAGCCGCATCGCCGGATTGTAGGCGGCGATCCGCTCCAGCGCGTTTGGCCAATAGAGGTAGATCGGAGTCGCCTCCCCGACCACCGCGCCGTCGGCGGGGGCGAACTGCGCCTCGTAGACGCTGTAGTCAGGGCAGGCCCAGTCGACGCCCTCGTCATCGAAGAAGTGGACTTCCTTGACCTTCGACAGCGCGACGCCCGGCACGTCGCCCAGGTGATCGAACAAGGCCGTGGTGCCGGCCTTCTGGAAACCTGGGATGATGAAGTCGACGCGCGGCATGGTTCCTCTTCGGCTCACCCTGGACGCGAGGGGCGGGTCTTCGATCTACGCTTGGCGTGGATACGACTTCATGCGCGCGACGACACGCGATATTAGGTGGAGGACCGCGCCGCGCGGACCCCGAAAGGTCCGTCGACGCCATTCCAGAACGGGTTTCAGAGCCTTGACCGTGACATTCGACCGTGCCGCGTCCGCCGGCCACACTCCTGCGAGCGCCCGATGAAGGTGGTCATCCTCGCCGGGGGGCTCGGCACGCGCATCTCCGAGGAAAGCCACCTCAAGCCCAAGCCCATGATCGAGATCGGCGGGCGGCCGATCCTGTGGCACATCATGAAGCTGTTCTCCCACTACGGGTTCAACGAGTTCATCATCTGCCTTGGCTACAAGGGCTACGTGATCAAGGAGTACTTCTCCAACTACGTGCTCCACAACGCCGACTTCACGGTCGACCTGGCCAACGGGTCGATGGAATACCACGCCACCAATCACGAGCCCTGGAAGGTCACCCTGGTGGAAACCGGGCCCGACACCATGACCGGCGGCCGGCTGAAACGCGTGGCCAAGTACCTGACCCCGGGCGAGGCGTTCTTCTTCACCTATGGCGACGGCGTCGCCGATGTGGACCTTGCAGCGCTGGCGAGCTTCCACAAGTCGCACGGCAAGCAATCGACGGTGACGGCGGTCTCGCCGCCCGGCCGCTATGGCGCGCTGGATATCGTCAATGGCGCCGTGGAGCGGTTCATCGAGAAGCCGCCGGGCGACAATGGTCTGATCAACGGCGGCTTCTTTGTGCTGCAGCCCGAGGTGGTCAGCCGAATCGACGGCGATGAAATTCCATTCGAAACCGCACCCCTGGAAGGGCTGGCCGCCGAGGGAGAGTTGATGGCCTGGCGCCACGAGGGCTTCTGGGCGGCGATGGACACCCTGCGGGACAAGAACCAGCTCGAGGCTCTCTGGGCCTCGGGCAAGGCGCCGTGGCACGTCTGGAAATGAGCCGACCCGATCCCGCCTTCTGGTCGGGCAAGCGCGTCCTGCTGACCGGCCACACCGGTTTCAAGGGCTCGTGGGCCGCGATCTGGCTGGCCCGGATGGGCGCCAAGGTGACCGGTCTGTCCCTGGACCCTGACCAGACACCGGCCCTGTTCGACCAGGCCGGAATCGGAGCCTTGATCGACTCCCGCATCGCCGACCTGCGCGAGCCTGCGGCGGTGGAGGCGGTGCTGAAGGGCGCGGAAATCGACTTGGTGCTGCACATGGCGGCCCAGCCGATCGTGCGGGCCTCCATCGAGGACCCGATCGCCACCTTCTCCTCCAACATCCTGGGCACGGCGCACCTGCTGCAGACCCTCCGAAAACAGGCCGCGCTGAAGGCTGTCCTGGTGATCACCTCAGACAAGGTCTACGCCAACGCCGAGACGGGCCGGGCCTTCACCGAGACCGATGCGCTGGGCGGCAAGGACCCCTACTCAGCCTCCAAGGCCGCTGCGGAGATCGTCACCCAGAGCTTCGCCCGCAGCTTCTTCGACAAGGCCGGCGTGCCGGTCGCCACAGCGCGAGGCGGCAACGTCATCGGCGGCGGGGACTATTCCCGCGACCGCATCGTCGCCGACATCGTCCGGGCCGGCCAGGCCCAGGGCGTAACGGTGCTGCGGCACCCGGAAGCCACCCGGCCCTGGCAACACGTGCTGGACTGCGTGGCGGGCTACCTGACCTATCTCGAACGCCTCGCCACCGACCCCGAGGCGCCGCGCGCGCTCAATTTCGGACCTCGCCCCGGCGGACCTGAGGTGACGGTGGGCGAACTGGCGACGACGGCGGTCAAGGCCCTGGGCGCCAAGCCCTGGCGCCACGAACCCGACCCCAATTCCCTGGAAGCCAAATCCCTTGGCATCGACGCCAGCCTCGCCAGGCAGGTGCTGGCTTTCGAGAGCCAACTCGATGCGCCGGTGGCTGTGGAGTGGACGATGGACTGGTATCGGCAGCAAGCCGACGGCGGCGATGCGCTCACCCTGTGCCGGGAACAGATCTCGCGTTACGAAGGCCTTTGATGACTGCTCCCACCTGCCGTTTCTGCCGTGCGCCGCTCACCCAGGACTTCGTGGACCTGGGTCTGCAGCCCCTCGCCAACAGCTATCTGACCCAGGCCCAGCTGGATGCCGGGGGCGAAAAATCCTACCCGCTGCACACCAGGGTCTGCGGGAGCTGCTTCCTGGTCCAGGCCGACGATCCAGTGGCCGCCGACGCGATCTTCGACGATGGGTACGCGTATTTTTCAGCCTATTCCGAGAGTTGGGTGGCGCACGCCAAACGCTACGCCGAGGCGATGACCCAGCGATTCAGCCTGACGCCGCAATCCTTGGTGATCGAGGTGGCCTCCAACGACGGCTACCTGCTGCAACACTTCAAGGCGATGGGCGTGCCTGTCCTGGGGATCGAACCCACCGCCAACACCGCCGAGGTCGCCGTCAAGGAACGCGGCATCCCGACCGAAGTGTCGTTCTTCAACGACGCCACCGGCCGTGATCTGAAGGCCCGGGGAATCACCGCCGACCTGATGGCGGGGAACAACGTGCTGGCTCATGTGCCGGACATCGGCGACTTTGTGGCGGGCTTCCGGCATGTGCTGAAGCCGCAGGGCGTGCTGACCTTCGAATTCCCGCACCTCCTGAACCTCATCGAACGGGTGCAGTTCGACACCATCTATCACGAGCACTACTCCTACCTGTCGCTGCTGGCGGTGGAGCGGGTGCTGCGGGCCAACGGACTGCGGCCCTTCGACGTGGAGCTGCTGGCGACCCACGGTGGGTCGCTGCGTCTGTTCTGCGCCCACGAGGCGTCGAGCCATCTGGAAACGCAAGCTTTGAAGGCCCTTCGGACGCGCGAGCAGGCGGCCGACCTCGACAAGCTGTCGGGCTATGACGGCTTCACCGCGCGGGTGGAGGCGGTGCGTGCCGATTTCCGGTCCTTCCTCACCAGGGCGAAGGCCGAAGGCAAGACCGTCGCGGCCTATGGCGCGGCGGCCAAGGGAAACACCTTCCTGAACTATGCGGGCGTGGGGACGGGCGACATCGTCGCGGTGTTCGACGCCAATCCACACAAGCAGGACCATTACATGCCGGGCAGTCACATCCCGATCCATGCCCCGGCGAAGGTGGACGAGATCAAGCCCGACTATCTGTTGATCCTGCCCTGGAACCTGAAGGACGAGATCATGGGCCAGCTGGCGCGCATCGCCGACTGGGGCGGCCGCTTCGTCACCGCCTCGCCGGAGACGAAGGTCATCAGCTGATGCGGTTCGCCCCGACGGCCATCGATGGCGTGACGGTCGTGGACCTCGATCCGTCCGAGGACGAGCGTGGTTCCTTCGCCCGTCTTCACTGTCCTGATGAGTTCGCCGGGGCTGGTCACGCCTTTGTCCCAGCCCAGACCAGCCTGTCGCGGAACACCGCCCCCCACACCCTGCGCGGTATGCATTTTGAGGCCGCGCCGCGCGCCGAGGTGAAGCTGGTGCGGGTGACGCGTGGCGCGATCTACGACGTGGCGGTGGACCTGCGTCCCGACAGTCCGACCTATCTGAGCTGGACCGGGGCGGAGCTCTCCGCCGACAATGGCCGCGCCCTGCTGATCGGTGCGGGCATGGCGCACGGCTTCATCACCCTGGAGCCCGACACCGACGTCCTCTACCAGATCGACAAGATGTTCGAAGCCGGTCACGGGCGCGGCGTGCGCTGGAACGACCCGGCCTTCGGCATCACCTGGCCCGCCCAGCCCGTCGTGATCTCCGACCGTGACGCGACCTACCCCGATCACGAGGCCTGAGATGGCGAGGGTCCTGCTCACCGGCGCGACCTCGTTCACCGGCGTCTGGATCGCCCAGGCCCTGGCTGACGCGGGGCACGAGGTGGTGGCGCCGTTGAAGCGCGCGCAGGCCGACTATGACGGCCTTCGGCGAGACCGGGCCGACAAGCTCAAGACCATCGCCCAGGTCGTGTTCGACGCGCCCTTTGGGTCTCTCGCCTTCATGGGTCTGCTGAAGACCGCGGGCCCCTTGGACATCCTGGCCCATCACGCCGCCGACATCCCAGGCTACCGTAACTCCGACTACGACGTGGCCGCCGGCGTGACCCGAAACCTGACGGGGGCCGGCGTCGTGTTCGAGGCCGCCGCGGCGGCCGGTGTGCGCGGTGTGATCGCCACCGGAACCGGATTCGAGGACGCGGCCGATGGCTTGGCGGTCTCGCCTTATGGTCTGTCGAAAAAGCTGACCAATGATGGCTTCCGGCATCTGGCCCTGTGGCGCGGCCTGGCCTTCGGCCGCTTCATGATCAACGGGCCGTTCGGTCCGCTGGAGGAGGGGCGTCTCGTCTGGTCGCTGTTCCAGGCCTGGTTCGCTGGCAGGTCGGGCGTGGTGCGGACGCCGGCCTATGTGCGCGACAACATCCCCGTGGTGTTGCTGGGCCGGGCCTATGCGGGGCTGGTGGCCGAGATGCTGGCCGATCCGGAGCTGGACCGGGTGTGCCGCCCGGCCGGCTATGTGAGCACCCAGGGGGAATTCGCCCTGCGCGTCAGCCGCGAGGCCGGCTTGCGACTGGGGCGCGACTGCCCCGTGGATTGTCTGGCGCAGACGGCCTTTCCCGAACCACCGGTGGTGGCCAATGACGAACCGACCCTGGACCAGGCCTGGGACGAGGCCGGTTTCTGGGACAGTTATGTCGACTATTACCGCGACGTGGCTCGGCGCGGCCTGCTCGGCGCGCCGGCCTAACCCTTCACGGCCTTCTCAATCAGGCCAAAGAAGTCGTGCGCGAACCCGGTGGTTTGGCCGATAGGGCTGGCGCGCATGCGTTCCCGCAGGCCCTCTCGCAGCTCGACGATCCGATCGGGGTTGGTTCCGAGCTTCACCGCCGCGGCGATATAGCCCTCTGTGTCTCGAGCGCAAAGTTCGGGCAGGCCGCCGTTCATCAGGCTGGAATAGCTGAGCCGCTCGAACAAGGTCTCGCCCACCAGGGTGATGACCGGGGTTCCCATCCACAGGCTCTCGCAGGTGGTGGTGCCGCCTGTCTGCGGGAAGCTGTCCAGGGAGATGTCCATCTCATTGTAGAACGGCAGGTGGGCGCCGCGCACCGCCTCGAAGCGCAACCGATCGGCGCCGACGCCTTCCTCGGCGAACAGGGCCGCCAGGTTGTTGCGGAAGCTCTCCGAGCCGCTCTCGGGCCGCACGAACATGAACTTGGAATTGGGAACCTGAGCGACCACCTTGGCCCAGGTCCGGACCATGTCTCGACTGTACTTGTAGGGGTTGTTGGCGGTCCCGAAGGTCACATAGCCGTTGCGCGCCACGGGCGCCGGATTCTGCACGGCGACCCGCTCGTTGAAGGCGCCGGAGGACAGGGCGAACCAGCCATGCGGCAACACCAGCGGCTCTTCGATCAACAGACCTTCCCGCTCAGGCAGCATGAACGGATCGACGATCAGGTAGTCGATGGCCTTCAGCCCCGCGGAGTGCGGATAGCCCAACCAACTCGCCTGGATCGGCGCGGGCTTGTAGCCCATCACCGTGATCTTGTTCATGTGGGTTGAGCCGCCCAGCTCGATCAACATGTCGAGCTGGTCGTCTGCGATCAACTGGGCCGCATCCCGGTCATTGATGTCGGGATTCCAACGAAAGGCCTCCACCATCCCGGTGATGCGCTTCTGGGTCTGGTCTTCCTCGCCCGTATAGTAGGAGTAGCAATAGACCTCGAACTTCTCCCGGTCGTAGTGCTCGAAGAGCGGCAAGGAGAAGTAAGCGACAGGGTGCGATCGCAGGTCCGAGGACATGAAGCCCACCCGAATCTTGCCGTTGGGCGTCCGGGGCGCCGGGTGCGTGATCGGCCGGCGAGCCACGGCGGCCTCCACCAATTCGCCCCAGATCCGGTGCTGATGGATCAGCTCGTCGCGGTCTTGAGAGGTGCGGACGCGGGCCAGGTGGGAGAGCAGGGCGGTGTGGCGTCCGTTGGAGGCCCAGAGCCGGCCAAGGTGTTGGAAATCCCCGAGAGCGTCGGCGGCGTCGTAGTCGGCGACCCGGACCAGGATGTCGCTTGCCACTTTCACAGGACCCGCGCCTGCGCCGACCTTGTCGACGATAGGCTTCAGCAACTGATAGGCGCGTTCGAGATTGGCCGCCTCGTCGCCGGTGCGAGTCCGTGAATAGCTCTCGGCGAGGGCGAGCTGGAAATCCGCATTGTCCGGCGCCAGTTCATGCGCCGTCTCGAAATGCCGATTGGCTTCCGTCCGGTCGAAGTCGGCCAGCGTCAGGCCGAACTGATAGTGGATCCAGGCTTGCTCGCCGAGTTCGGTCAGCAGGTTGGCGAAATAGGTCGCAGCGTCCTTGTTCCGGCCGGCGCGCCGAAGCATCACGCCCAGGGATTCGCGCATCCTCTGTTCGTTGGGCAGGGCCGCGACGGCGCGGCTCAAGACCGGCAGGGTCTCAACCGGGCCCTTGGTCTCCGCGGCGAGCGAGGTCAGATCCAGCCAAGCGTCGACATAGTCCGGCTTCAGCTTGACGGCCAGGTTGAAGCGCATCTCCGCCTTGTCCAGTTCGCCGGCGAACCAATAGGCTCGCCCAAGGGAACGCTGATGCTCGGCGTTGGTGGGCTGCTGGCGAATGATTTTGGTAAAGATCTCGATGGCGGCAGGGTTCTTCAGATCGTTCAGAATGTTGCCCCGATTGATCTGAGGGGTGAGATTCTTGGGGTTGATCTTGATGGCCCGCTCCAGAGCCTTCAGGCCTTCGGCGTGCCGGTCGAGCCGGCGCAGGGCGACGCCGAGGATGTTCCACAGGTCCAGATCGCGCGGGTAGCGGTCGGTCGCCACTTTCGCCCAGTATTCGGCTTGATCGAACATCTTGTGGCGGATCAGCAGGGCGGTGAAGTTCTGGTAGACCCGGGCCGGAACATTGGGGTCGAGGGTCAGTTGTTCGGCCGTGAGCCGAATGCCCTCGTCCCGATCTCCCGCCTTCAGGGCGGCTTCGGCGGGGGCAAACCGTTCCATCAACATCGCGGCGTCCTGTCACGCGTGAGGGCTCGGGGGTCCGAGGCGCCTTGGGCCGCGTTTGGGGGTTGGTCATGTGCAGGCGAACGCCCGCGGTTGGCCGGCAATCTAGTGTGCGGCGGCGGCGGCGCCAACCAGGGCGGGGTCAGCCGTGGTTTTCGCGAAAGCGCCACTTCAGGCCCAGGATCGCCCCGGAAAGCACCAGGCAGACGGTGTTGGAGGCGGCGACGGGCCAGCTTTCGATGAGCACGCCGTAGGTGATCCACAGCATGAAGCCTGTGACGGTGACGACGTACATGCGCAGGGAGACCGAGGCGGCGTTCTTCTCCCGCCAGATCTTGACGATCTGAGGGGTGAAGCTGGCCATGGAACACAGCGCCGCCAGGGTGCCCACGATATCGGTCGGCGAGAGAATGGTCATGACGCGGGCCCTCTTCGACGCCAGAGAACGGACGTCTGAGATCCCGGTTGCGGGTCGTCCGCGGGAAAAGGCGCGCCGGAGGTTTTGCCGCATGAGGCCAGGCAGGGGCCGGACGCCAACACACCTCGGCGTGCTGGCGTCTCGAACCCGTCACCCGCGGATCGAGGTCCTTGTCCTGAGATCGGAGTCGAGGACCTAGAAGGCGATCTGCGAGCGCAGATTAAGCGCCCGGTAGTCCTGGCCGATGGCCGCCCCGGCGGCGTTCTTGCGGTCCACGCTGACGTCGTAATAGTCGAGCATGAACTTGACGGCCGGGTTGGGGAACCAGTTGACGCCCAGGGTCCAGATATCCTGCTCGCCACCGCGGACGCGGTCGGCGACGACCAGGCTGTTCTCCGAGTAGTTCAGGTCGATGGTGGAGTAGCGCGCCGCAAGTTCCCAGGCGCCCCACCGGTCCTTCGAAGGGTCGAAGGGCTTGTCCACGCCGGGCGCATCGAAGGCCGCCGTGGTGTTATTGTACTTGCGGCGCTCGCCGGTCAGCACCCAGCTGCCCTGCGCATACCAGCCGTTGAAGCTCGGATCAGAGGCGCCGACGGCCGGGTTCCGGCGGTCGATGGAGATGTCGAAATACTCCGCCTGGACGAGCAGGTTCTGCTTCTGGGCGGCGAACTCCAGGCCGTAGGCCTGGGCGCCCTTCGCGTCGATCTGGCCGGTGTCCACCAGCCGCGTGCCGTCGACCCGCAGTTCAGGCCGCTCGCGCACCTGCAGGGCGTAGCGGGTCGCCGCAGCGGCTCCCAGGTCGGTGGGTTGGGCCACGATGCTGGCGTTGGCGCCGATATGGGCCAGCCAGTCAGAGCCATGGAACGGCGTGCCGGCGAGGCGCAGGGCGTAGCCCTGCTGTTCGTCGAAGATTGGCGCGTTGAAGGCGGTCGCGCCGGAGTTCAGGCTCTGCACCAGGGAGCCCGTGGCGATGGCTGAGGCGAACCAGTGGTCACCATTGCCGATGACGCCGGCGCCGATGCGGGTGTCGCCGCCGGCCAGGCCGCGGGCGATGTCGGCTACAGCCGGACGCTCGGGAAACAGCGCGCCGTTGGTGGAGGCCGCGTCTTCAAGTCCGAGGGGCGGGGCGAAGGCGCCGATCCGGAAGCGCAGGGGCCTCAGGCCGGAATACTGCACCCACATCTCCTGCACCCGGCCGGAGTCCTCGGCGCCGGAGCCGCCGAAGTCGAAGAGGATATTGTAGTCGAAGTTGCCGAAGACCTTGCCGTCCACCCCGATCCGAGCACGTCGGAAGTTGGCCCCACCCGACAGGTCGCGGGCGGTGACGGCGGCCGGCAGGCGGTCGTCCTGGTCGTACTTGGCGGTGTCGAGCTGCATCACCCCGTGCAGGGTGGCGGAGAATTTTCCGTCCGAGCTGGCGATGGTCGGCTTGCCGTTGGCGATCGTGGCCGAAGTCGTCGTGGCGGTCGGGCGCTGGGCCGCGGGGCCGGCGCCGGTGGACACCTTCAGGTCAGCGATCTGGGCCTGAAGCAGCGACAACTGTTGTTCAAGCGCCGCGATCCTGGCGTCGGTGGCCGGATCGGCCGCGGCGACGCCGGGCCAGATCAGGGCGAGACCTGCGGCCCCGGCAAGCAGTTTCGATTTCCAAGCCATCTGGCCTCTAGCCCCTCGATTGTTGGCGTGTTCGAAAACTCAGGCGTCGCGAAGACCCGAGACATCCCATCGGATAGATGAAAGCTGAATTGAACCGGACGCCGCTTTCCGCACGGCCCGCCGACGCTTGGGCGACTGTCGTGTCGGTGTCATAAGTCTCGGGCCTGCTCATACCTTGCAGCCTCGGAGATTCGCCTTGTCGCAGACGCCGCCGCGCGGATGGCTCTGGCTCTCGGGTCCGGCGCTGATCACCGGCGGCCTGGGCGTGCTGGCTCTGCTGGCGCTCGCGCCTCATGCGCCGGGTGCGGTCTGGATGGCCGGCTTCCTCACGATCCTGGTCCTGGTGGTGGCCTGGCGCGCCGCGCGGATTCCCGACCTGGAGGCGCAGACTCCGCTCGCGCCCACGCGGCCGCCGCACGAAAATGCGC
This sequence comes from Phenylobacterium sp., assembly GCF_037968635.1. GTDB lineage: Bacteria > Pseudomonadota > Alphaproteobacteria > Caulobacterales > Caulobacteraceae > Phenylobacterium. Next base: position 44,119 of record NZ_JBBKVV010000068.1, on the reverse strand, counting down.
CGCCCTATGTCAGCATCATCAACGCGCTGCCCGATCCGGTCCTGGTGATCGCCGCCCATGAACCTGATGACCTCACAGGTCGACGTTTCGTGATGGTTAACGACGCCGCGCGTGACCTGCTTCGGATTCAATATGACGCAGGCCTTCTGGTCACTGCGATCCGCGATCCGCAGGTGCTTGAGGCGGTGGACGAGGCCCTGTTCGCCGGGCTCGACAGCCAGGCGGTCTATGAGATGGGCGGGGCCCAGGCCCGCGTCCTGACGGCTTTCGCCAAACCTCTGGGAGAGGCGCCCGACGGCTCGCGTCTGGCCCTGCTGGTGTTGCGCGACGAGACCGATATCCGCCGGGCCGAGCAGACGCGCGCCGATTTCCTGGCCAACGCCAGCCACGAGCTGCGCACGCCGCTGGCGTCCCTTAGCGGCTTTATCGAGACCCTGCGTGGCCATGCTCGCACCGATGAGGGGGCCCGCGAGAAATTCCTGAGCATCATGTCCACCCAGGCCGAGAGAATGGCCCGGCTGATCGACGACCTGCTGTCGCTCTCTCGCATCGAACTCAACGAGCATGTGGCCCCGCAAGGTGAGACCGATCTCGCCTCGGCCGTGATGGATGTGGTGGACGCGCTTGGACCCCTGGCCCGCGAGCGCGGCGTCACCCTGGCGCCTTGCCTGCCGGCGCGCGGAGTGGCGCTTGTCTCGGGCGACCGTGACCAGATCGTCCAGGTGGCGCAGAACCTGGTGGACAACGCGCTGAAATACGCACCCCGCGGCAGCACAGTGAAGATCGCCCTGGCCAGCGGGTTGACCGCGGAGGCGGCCGCCGCGCCGCTCCGTCCCCAGGCGGCGCGTTTGTCTCTGCTAACCCCCGACCATGGCCAGGACCTCTATGCCGCCCTGCGGGTCAGCGATGAAGGCCTCGGCCTGAAGCGCGAGCACCTGCCCCGGCTGACGGAGAGATTCTACCGGGTCGAGGGCCAGAAGAGCGGCGAGCGGTCCGGAACGGGTCTGGGCCTCGCCATCGTCAAGCACATCATGAACCGCCATCGCGGTGGCTTGGCGGTAGAGAGCGTGGAGGGGGAGGGGGCGACGTTCAGCGCCTATTTTCCCCTCGCGACTCCTGCGGCGGCTGGTCTGGAACAGGCGCTCCCTGACGCTGTTACAAAACCGTCGTAGAAGTGTCGTAAGCCGACAGCATTGCGCAGGCAGGTTCCGCGCGGCGTGAGACGACCCTCGGTCACGCAGCTTGTTCTGGCTTGGGAGCCCCGATGCTCACCTGGATCGCCCTGCTGGCGCTCTTCCTGTTCTCCGGCGCGACCTATGCCTTTGGCCGCCGCAAGGCCCAGGCCCTGGCCGCGACGGGCAAGGCCGGCGCCCTTCATTCCCTGCCGGGCTACCACGGCGGCTACGTCGCTCTCTGGGCCGGCTTGCCCGCGGTCCTGATCGTGCTGACGGCGGCCCTGTTCGGCGGCCGCATGGAAAACGCCTTGCTGCGCGCCGACCCGCCGGTCGCGGTTCAGGCCCTGACCGCCCACGCCCAGAACGTGTTCTTCGACGACGCGCGGGCCATGGCGCACGGGACCCAGGCCAGCGAGACCGCCTATGAGGGTGACCTCAAGAGCGCCATCGACGCCAAGGCCGCCCAGGCCAAGCGCCTGGAGCAGCTCATCCAGTACGGCGCACTGGCCGCCGGTGTGGTGGTGGGCTTGGCGGGCCTGGCGATCGCCTATCCTCGCATCAGTTCCACATTCCGCGCCCGCAACCGGGTGGAGGGCTGGATCGCGGTGCTGTTCATCGCCTGCGCCGTCACCGCCATCCTGACCACGGTGGGCATCGTCGCCTCCCTGGTCTGGGAGAGCTGGCGCTTCTTCCAGTCGGTGTCGCCGCTGGACTTCCTGTTCGGGACCGACTGGGACCCGCAGATCGCCATGCGCAGCGATCAATACGCCTCCAAGGGGGCGTTCGGTGCCGTGCCGCTGTTCGCCGGCACCTTCCTGATCATGTTGATCGCCATGCTGGTGGCCGCCCCCATCGGGCTCTACTCGGCGATCTATCTCTCGGAATACGCCCGGCCTCTGACCCGGGGCGTCGTCAAGCCGCTGCTGGAGATTCTCGCCGGCGTGCCCACGGTGGTCTACGGGTTCTTCGCGGCCCTGACCGTGGGTCCGATCTTCCGGGAAGCCTTCAACGGCTTAGGCGAGCAGCTGATCGGCGGCCCTTTCGACGGCCTGGGCATCTATCTCAGCCAGGTGCAGAACCAGATGGCCCTGGTAGCCGGCGCCGTGATGGGGATCATGCTGATCCCCTTTGTCTCCTCGCTGTCCGACGACATCATGAACGCCGTGCCCCAGTCGTTGCGCGACGGCAGTCTGGCCATGGGCGCGACGCGCTCGGAGACGGTGAAGCAGGTGGTCCTGCCCGCCGCCCTCCCGGGCATCATGGCCGCCCTGCTGCTGGCCGTGTCACGGGCCATCGGCGAAACCATGATCGTCACCATGGCCGCCGGCCTTCAGGCCAAGACCACCCTCAATCCCCTGGACACCGTGACCACGGTGACGGTGCAGATCGTCACCCTGCTGACCGGCGACCAGGAGTTCGACAGTCCCAAGACGCTCTCGGCCTTCGGCCTGGGGCTGACCCTCTTCGTGGTGACCTTCATCCTGAACGTGATCGCCCTGCGCATCGTCCAGAAATACCGGGAACAGTATGACTGACGCCGCCCTCCCCACGGACAAGACCGCCTTCCGCCAGGGGCTGGAGACGCGTCTGAAGAAGCGCTACGCCCAGGAGCGGCGCTTTCGTCTCTACGGCCTGTTGGCCATTATCTTCGCCCTGGGTTTCCTGGTGCTGCTGGTGGGGCGTATCGCCCTCCAGGGCTACTCGACCTTCATCGACTACTCGGTCACCCAGACCATCTATGTCGACCCCGCCAAGGTGGACTCGGCCGACATCGGCGGCTCCAATTTCGACCTGCTGGTCGCCGACCAGATGCTGGCCAAGCTGGGCGAAAAGGACGACGAGTTCGGCGAGGCGTCCAGCAAGATGAAGGACATCATCTCCAACGATTTCGGCTTCCAGCTCCTGAAGCTGGTCCGGGAAGACCCCTCGCTGATTGGCAAGCAGGTCACCCTGACCGGCCCGGTCAAGGCCGACGCCGCGCTCTATTACAAGGGTGAGCTGAAGCGCTCGACGCCGCAGGACGAGCGCAAGCTCGACGACCGTCAGCTCACCTGGCTCGATCGGATGCAGGCCTCCGGCGCGGTGTCCAAGGGCTTCAATGTGGGCTTCCTCACCAAGTCGGACTCCACCGAGCCGGAACAGGCCGGGGTGCTGGGCGCCGTGGTGGGTTCGGCCATGATGCTGCTGGTGACTGCGGTGCTGGCGGTGCCCATCGGGGTGCTGGCGGCGACCTATCTGGAGGAGTTCGCGCCGAAGAACCGCTGGACCGACCTGATCGAGGTCAACATCAACAACCTCGCCGCCGTGCCCTCCATCGTCTACGGCCTGCTGGGCCTGGCGGTGTTCATCAACTGGCTGCACGTGCCCAGGTCTTCGCCCCTGGTGGGCGGGCTGGTGCTGGCCCTGATGGCCCTGCCCACCGTGATCATCGCCACCCGCTCAGCGTTGAAGGCGGTGCCGCCCTCGATCCGCGAAGCGGCGCTAGGCGTCGGCGCCTCGCGCACCCAGACCGTGTTCCACCACGTCCTGCCGCTCGCCATGCCCGGCGTGATGACCGGCGCCATCCTGTCCCTGGCCCACGCCCTGGGCGAGACAGCGCCCCTGCTGATGATCGGCATGATCTCCTTCGTTCCCGGCGTGCCGGAGGGCTTCACCGGGGCGGCCACGGTCCTGCCGGTCCAGGTCTTCATCTGGGAAAACGCCTCTGAGCGCGCCTTCCACGAGCGCACCGCCGCGGCGATCCTCGTCCTCCTAGCCTTCATGATCGTCATGAACCTGGCCGCGATTCTGCTTCGCCGCCGCTTCGAACGCCGGTGGTAGTCCAATGATCCTGCGTCAAACCACAAGGTCCCCCATGCCCGCTCAGCGCGACGACAGCCAGGCCCACGGGTCAGCGCCCGTCCACATTGCCGTGGACCGCGCTCACACCGACGGTCCCCAGCACGCGATCAAGATCCGCGCCCGCGACGTCAACGTCTTCTATGGCGACAAGCAGGCTCTGTTCGACGTGTCCCTGGATGTGCCGGAAAAGGCGGTCACCGCCCTGATCGGTCCCTCCGGCTGTGGCAAGTCCACCTTCCTGCGCTGCATCAACCGGATGAACGACACGATCCCCGGCGCCACGGTGCGCGGGCGGATTGAGCTGGACGGTGAGGACGTCAACGACAAGGCCATCGACCCCGTCATCCTGCGGGCCCGGGTCGGCATGGTTTTCCAGAAGCCCAACCCGTTCCCCAAGACCATCTTCGAGAACGTGGCCTACGGCGCCCGCATCCACGGCCTGACCAGCAGCAAGGCCGAGCTGGAGGCGGTGGTGGAATCCTCGCTGAAGCGCGCGGGCCTGTGGGGTGAGGTGGCCGACCGGCTGCACCAGCCCGGCACCGGCCTCTCCGGTGGCCAGCAGCAGCGCCTGGTGATCGCCCGCGCCATCGCCGTCAGTCCCGAAGTGATCCTGATGGACGAGCCCTGCTCGGCCCTGGACCCCATCGCCACCGCGCGGATCGAGGAACTGATCGACGAGCTGCGCAACCAGTACTGCATCGTCATCGTCACCCACTCCATGGCCCAGGCCGCGCGAGTGTCGCAGAAGACCGCCTTCTTCCACCTGGGCAAGCTGGTGGAGGCTGGCCCCACCGGCGAGATCTTCACCAACCCGCGGGACAGCCGCACCCAGGACTACATCACCGGCCGGTTCGGCTAGGGAACACGGACATGAACGAGCACATCGTCAAATCCTACGAGGACGAGCTGAACACGCTCACCGCCGAATGCGCGCGGATGGGCGGCCTCACCGAGGCGCAGGTGGGCGACGGCATCGACGCGGTGGTCCGACGCGACACGACGCTCGCCGAGGCCGTGGTCGGCCGCGATGAGCGCCTGGACGTTCTGGAGGCCGACATCGAGCGCAAGGCCATCCGGCTGATCGCTCTGCGCCAACCCATGGCCAACGACCTGCGCAAGACGGTGGCGGCGATGAAGATCGCCATGAACCTGGAACGCTGCGGGGATCTCGCCAAGAACATCGCCAAGCGCACCCTGGTGCTCACCGAGGCCGAGCCGATGAGCCCGCTGACCCGCTCCATCGAGCGGATGGGCAAGCTGGTCCTGGGCCGGCTGAAGGACGTGCTGGACGCCTACACCGCGTCGGACCTCGACCGGGCGCTCGCCGTCTGGTCGCGCGACGACGAGGTGGACGAGCACTACAACAGCCTGTTCCGCGAGCTGTTGACCTACATGATGGGCGACCCTCGCACGATCACCGCCTGCGCCCACCTGTTGTTCGTGGCCAAGAACCTGGAACGGATCGGCGACCACGCCACCAACATCGCCGAGATCATCCACTACGAGATCACCGGGGCCGAGACCATCGGCTCGGCGCGGCCCAAGACCGACGCCCTGGCGCGGGAGGTCTGAGCATGATCCCCCACATCCTGGTGGTGGAGGACGAGGACGCCCTGTCGACCCTCCTCCAGTACAATCTCGAGAAGGAAGGCTACGATGTCGCCGTGGCCATGGACGGCGAGGAGGCCCTGACCCAGGTCAGCGAGCGCCTGCCGGACCTGGTGGTGCTGGACTGGATGCTCCCCAAGGTCTCGGGCATCGAGGTCTGCCGCCGCCTGCGCCAGCGCAGCGAGACCCGCAACGTGCCGATCATCATGCTGACGGCGCGGGGCGAGGAGAGCGATCGTATCCGCGGCCTGGACACCGGCGCCGACGACTACATCATCAAGCCCTTCGCCATGAGCGAGTTGTCCGCCCGTATCCGCGCGGTGCTGCGCCGCATCCGGCCGGGACTGGCCGAGGACCGCGTCCATATCGGCGACCTGGTGATCGACCGGGTGGCTCACCGGGTGAAGCGGGCCGGCAGCGAGATCCATCTCGGCCCCACGGAGTTCCGCCTGCTGGACTATCTGATGCAGCACCCAGGCCGGGTCTTCTCCCGCGAGCAGCTGCTGGACGCCGTCTGGGGCTCCGACGTCTATGTCGAGGCCCGCACGGTGGACGTCCACATCGGGCGCCTGCGCAAGGCGCTCAATCGCCAGGAAGCCGAAACCGATCCGATCCGCACGGTACGCTCGGCCGGCTACTCCCTCGACATGGACGCCTAAGGGTTCTGGTGCAGTTGCTCGAGGTGCTCCACCTCGGCGCGTGAGCCCAGCATCACCGAGATGCGCTGGTGCAGGTCGGTGACCTCGGCGTCGAGGATCGGACCCTTGCCGTCGAAGGCCGCGCCGCCGGCCTGTTCCACCAGCAGCGACATGGGATTGGCCTCGTACATCAGCCGCAGCTTGCCGGCCCGATCGGGCTCGCGGGCGTCCCACGGATAGAGGAAGACCCCGCCGCGCATCATGATGCGGTGGACGTCGGCCACCATCGAGGCGATCCAGCGCATGTTGAAGTTCTTGCCCCGGGGCCCGGTCTCGCCCGCCAGGCAGACCTCGACATAGCCCCGCACCGCCGGCGCCCAATGGCGCATGTTGGAGGCGTTGATGGCGTATTCCTTGGTTTCGGCCGGGATGGCCACGCTCGCGCCCGTCAGCAGCCAGTCGCCGGTGTCGGGATCGAGGGTGAAGGCGTTGACGCCGTCGCCCAGGGTCAGGACCAGGGTGGTCTGCGGTCCGTAGACCACGTAACCGGCTGCGACTTGAGCGCGGCCCTTCTGCAGGAAGTCGCCCAGGGCCGCCGGGCGCGGCGCGCCAACGGTGGGGGCCGGCAGGATGGAGAAGATGGTACCGATGGAGACGTTAACGTCGATATTGCTGGACCCATCCAGGGGGTCGAACAGCAGCAGGTAGCCGCCCTTGGGCGTGAGGTCGCGGACCGGGTGGATGTCGTCCATCTCCTCAGACGCCATGGCCGCCAGTGCGGGTGAGCCCGCGCAGCGTTGCAGCAGCATGTCGTTGGAAATGACGTCGAGCTTCTTCTGCACCTCACCCTGAACGTTCTGGCTTTCCAGGGCCCCAAGCACCTCGCCCAGCGCCCCGCGCCGGACCAGGGCGCTGATCTCGCTGCAGGTGTCCACCACGGTCACGATCAAGTCGGTGAGGGCGGGTTCGACGTCGGCGTTGGCGAGGTGGTCACGCAGGTTGGTGGGCATCAATCGTCCATCGGGAAAGCGCCCGCCAGGGGCTGGCGAACCTAAGATCACATCCCGATGCGGTGGGACAAGCCCTGGCGGCTTGACCGCCGTGGGCTGCCGGGCGAAAGCGCGGGTCATGAACATCCTCCTCGTCGGTTCCGGCGGGCGCGAACACGCCCTGGCCTGGAAGATCGCGGCTTCGCCGCTCCTGGGGCGTCTGGTGATCGCGCCCGGCAATCCGGGCATGGCGGCGCTGGGGGAGCTCCGCGCAATCAAGGCGGTCGATGTCCCGGCCCTGGTGGCGCTGGCCAAGGAAATCGCCGCCGATCTGGTGGTGATCGGGCCGGAGGTCTCCGTCGAGGCCGGTCTGGCCGACGCCCTGGCTGAAGCGGCCATTCCCTGCTTCGGGCCGACAGCTTTCGCCGGCCAGCTGGAAAGCTCCAAGGCCTTCACCAAGGCCTTTTGCGACCGCCACGACCTGCCGACCTCGGCCTATGGCGTGTTCGCGGACGCCGAGGCGGCCAAGGCGGCGCTCGCGGGTTTCCAGCCGCCCTATGTGATCAAGGCCGACGGCCTGGCGGCGGGCAAGGGCGTGGTGATCGCGCAGGACATCGCCACCGCCCAGGCCGCCATCGACGACATCCTGGGCGGCCGGTTCGGGACGGCCGGCGCGCGGGTGGTGATCGAGGAGTTCCTGGTGGGCGAGATCGGCTCGCTGTTCGCACTCTGCGACGGCAAGACCTCGATCCTGTTTGGCGGCGCCCAGGATCACAAGCGGGCCTATGACAACGAACAAGGCCCCAACACCGGCGGCATGGGCACCTATTCGCCGGCCCCGGTCTTCACCCCCACCCTGATGGACCAGACCCGCGAACGCCTGGCCGAGCGGGCCTTCGCGGGCATCGCGGCCGAGGGCGCGCCCTATCGCGGCGTGTTGTTCGTGGAACTCATGGCCACAGCCGAGGGCCCCAAGCTGGTGGAGTTCAACGTCCGCTTCGGCGATCCTGAATGCCAGGTCCTGATGCTGCGCCTGGAGAGCGACCTGGTCCCTTATCTGTTGGCCTGCGCCACCGGGACCCTGGACCAGATGGCGCCGCCGGTCTGGCGCGATGAGGCCGCCATCTGCGTGGTGATCGCCGCCGAGGGCTACCCCGACGCGCCGAAGACCGGGGCGGTGATCACCGGCGACGAGCAGGATTTCGGACCCGACGTGGCGGTCTTCCATGCCGGAACCGCGCGCGACGCCGACGGAACCCTGCGGGCCAGCGGCGGCCGGGTGCTGAACGTCTGCGCGCGCGGGGCGACCCTGCAGGCGGCGCGCGACAAGGCCTACGACGCAGTGGCCAGGATCAACTTGCCTGGCGGCTTCCACCGCAGCGACATCGGCTGGCGGGTGCTCGGCAAGCCGGCCTAAAACTTCGAAGTTCCGGTATGAACCTCGCCTCTTGCCTTGCCGTCGGGCCGGGCGGGTCGGTATGGTGTTTTCAAACACGTGTAAGAGAACAAGGGAAACGCTCATGGCTGAAGTCACCGAGCAGGCGCGCGAGCAGCTCAACACCGGCACCAAAGAGGTTGTCGAGAGCCACAAGTTCGATGAAGCCGCCCTGGCCGCCTGGATGGAGGCCAATGTCGCGGGCTATGCCGGGCCGCTGGAGGTGCGCCAGTTCAAGGGCGGGCAGTCGAACCCGACCTACCAGCTTGTCACGCCCAATAAGAAGTACGTTCTGCGCCGCAAGCCGCCGGGCAAGCTGCTGCCCTCGGCCCACGCGGTGGACCGCGAATACAAGGTGATCACCGCCCTGCACACCACCGGCTTCCCAGTGGCCAAGTCCTGGGGGCTGTGCACCGACGACAGCGTCATCGGCACCATGTTCTACGTGATGGACATGGTGGAGGGGCGCATCCTCTGGGATCAGAGCCTGCCGCAGTACGAACCGGCCGAGCGTCACGCCATCTACATGGCCAAGCTGAAGACCCTGGCCGACCTGCACAACACCGATCACGAGGCCATCGGCCTGGGCGATTACGGCCGCCCCGGCAACTATATGGGCCGACAGGTCGACCGCTGGACCAAGCAGTACAAGGCCAGCGAGACCGAACACATCGAGGAGATGGAACGGCTGATCGCCTGGCTGCCCCAGAGCCTGCCCGAACAGGAGCGCACCTCGGTCGTGCACGGCGATTACCGCCTGGACAACATGGTGCTGCATGCCACCGAGCCGCGTGTCGTGGCGGTGCTGGACTGGGAGCTCTCGACCCTGGGCGAGCCCCTGGCCGATTTCACCTATCTGCTGATGAACTGGGTCAATGGCGGCATCGCGGCGATCCCGGACCTCAAGGCCCACGGCATCCCGACCCTTGACGAGTACGTCGCCGAGTACTGCCGGTTGACCAACCGGGAGGCCCTGCACGACCTCAACTGGTTCTTCTCCTACAACATGTTCCGGCTGGCCGGGATCTGTCAGGGGATCGTGGGCCGTGCCCGCGACGGCACCGCCAACAGCCCGCAGGCCGCCGCCATGGCCCTGCGCGTGCCGCAGTTGGCCAAGGCCAGCTGGGCCTACGCTCAGAAGGCCGGCGCTAAGGCCTGAGAGCCAGGTCCAGCAGGTCTTCGAGGGCGGCGTCGTCCTCGAAGACGGCGGCGACCGGCCACGCGGTGATCTTCGCGCGCCACGCCGCGGGCAGGCGCGCCCAATCTTTCTCGGTGGTCACCAGGCCCGCGCCAAAGACCGCCGCGCGGTCCGCCAGGCCACGCAGGGTGCGCTCGTCATAGGCCATGTGGTCGGGGAACGGCGCGAAGTCCTTCAGGTCGCACCCCGCCGCCTGCAGGGAGCGCTCCACCTTCCAGGGCTTGCCGACACCGGCGAACCCCACCTGCGGCCCTGACGGCGGCGGCGCGAGGGGAGCGAGGCGGGCCACCAGCACGGGCTTGTCGGGGAACATCGCCAGCAGGTCAGGATCGGGCGTTTCCAGGTCTGACGGCAGCATCAGGATCACCGCGTCGGCGCGGGCCAGGCCCACGGCCAGGGGTTCGCGCAGGGGCCCGGCGGGGAACACCGCGCCGTCGCCCAGCGGCCATTCGTTGTTGCGCGTCTCACCGTCCACCACCACCAGGGACAGGGCCTTCCTGATGGAGGGGTTCTGGTGGCCGTCGTCCATCACCAGGGCCTGGGCGCCGGCCCAGGCGGCGGCGAGCGCGCCCTTGGCCCGGTCGCGGGAGATCCAGATGGGGGCGTCCGCCGCCAGCATCAGCGGCTCATCCCCAACCTCGGCGGCGGAGTGGCTGGCGAGGTCGACTTGGACCGGGCCTTCGAGCGACCCGCCATATCCCTTGGACAGGCCGTGGGCCTCCACATGGCGGGCTTGCAGGCGTTTCAGCAACTCGCGGACCACCGGGGTCTTGCCCGTGCCGCCGGCCGTGAGATTGCCGACGCAGATCACCGGCACGCCGGGATCGATGGGGACCGCGCGTGCGATCCGCCGCGCCGTGACCACAGTCCAGATCCAGGAGATGGGCCTCAGCAGCGTGCGGATAACGGGCGCCGGCGCCCCCTCGCGAACATACCACCAGCGCGGCGTGGACAACTTCATGCGGGCAGCAGGGGTTCGAGGAGGGCCATCGCCTGGTCCAGGGTTCCGCCCCGCCGCTGGGCGTAGGCCAGGGCCGCCTCGCCCATGCGGCGACCGATGTGGGGATAGTCGTGCAGCCCCTTCAGGTGCCGGGCCAGGGACTTGGCGTCGACGGCTTCTATGGCGGCGGCCTGCGCGTACAGGTCGGCATAGAGGGCGCTGGCGTTGAAGGTGTGCGGGCCTGTGAGGATGGGGCGTTCCAGGCGGGCCGGCTCCAGAGGGTTGTGGCCGCCGATCCCGGGCAGGAAGCCGCCGCCCATCACCACCACGTCGGCCAGGCTGTAGAACAGACCCATCTCGCCGAGGGTGTCGGCGACATAGGCGGTGGTCTCCCGCGTCAGGGGCTGGTTGGCGGCGCGGCGGGCGACGCTGAAACCGCCGAGCATGGCGGCGCCCGCCCCGCCGCGCGCCGGATGGCGGGGGGCGATGACCAGCAGGGTGTCGGAGAGCCGCGCCTCGCTGAAGCCCTCGATGACGATCTCGTCCTCGCCGGGGTGGGTGTTGGCGGCCAGGACGACGCGGCGACCGCTCAACCCCGCCCGCAGCCGCGCCAGTTCGTCTGAGTCGAAGGGCAGGGGCTCGCCCACCATCTTGAGGTTCAGCAGTGGGCCAGTGCGGGCGCCGAGACGGCGGAGCCGCCCTTGCGTGTCGGCTTCCTGCGGCAGGATCAGATCGAAGGCGTCCAGCATCACCTTGGCGGCGGCGGGGACGCGGGCCCAGCCCTGGGCGCTCCCCTCCGTCATCCGGGCTGAGAGCAGAGCCAGCTTCACCCCGCGTTCATGGGCGCCGAGGATCAGGTTGGGCCACAGTTCGCTCTCCACCAGGACGCCCAGATCCGGCTCCCAGTGATGGAGAAAACGGGTCACGGCGCTGGGCGCATCCAGCGGGGCGTACTGGTGGATCACACCCGCGGGCAGGCGCTGCGCCAGCAACTCGGCGGAGGTGCGGGTGCCCGAGGTGACCAACAGGGCGAGGTCGCGCCGCCTGGCTCTCAACGCGCTGACCAGGGGCAGAAGGGACATGCTTTCGCCGACACTGACCCCGTGCAACCAGACCAGCGCGCCTTCGGGCCGAGGATGGGTGGCGCGGCCCAGCCGTTCCTCCAGCCGCGCGGGGTCCTCCTTGCCCACCGTCGCGCGACGCGCCAGCAGCGGCCGGGCGAGCGGTTCCAGGAGGCCAAGGGCGGTGGCGTAGAGTTTGAGGGAGAGCGGGCGTCTCACACGGCTTCCGCGGGCGAGAGGCGACAAATCTCCGCCCCGCCGGTCTCCACCTGCAAGGTGGCGTGGCCGATGTTGAACTTCGTGGCCAAGCCTTCGCAGGTCGTGTGCAGGAAGGCGTCGCTATCGAGGTTGTCGGGTCGGGTCACGTGGGCGGTCATGGCCGTCTCGGTGGTGCTCATGGCCCAGACATGCAGGTCGTGCACGTCGGTCACGCCGGGCAGGCCGGTCAGCCAGGCGCGGACCTGACCGACATCAATGCCCTTGGGGGCGGCGTCGAGGGCGAGGTTCACGGAGTCTTTCAAAAGCCCCCAGGTGCCCAGGACGATCACGACGGCGATGCCCAGGCTGAGGGCCGGGTCGATCCAGCCGAGGCTGGTGATCGCCATCACGCCCGCGCCGATCACCACGGCCAGGCTGACCGCGGCGTCGCTGGCCATGTGCAGGAAGGCGCCGCGTACGTTCAGATCATCGTGGCCGCGCATGAACATCAGGGCTGTGGCGGTGTTGATCACCACGCCGATGGCCGCGACGATCATCACGGGCATCGTCGCCACCTCGGCGGGCTCGGCGAAGCGGCGCACGGCTTCCGTGCCGATCACGCCAACGGCGACCAGCAGCAGCACGGCGTTGGCCAGGGAGGCCAGAATGGTGGCCTTGCGCAGGCCATAGGTGTGCCGCGCGCTGGGCGCCTTGCGGGCCATGATGGTGGCGCCCCAGGCCAGCAACAGGCTCAGCACGTCGGAAAGATTGTGCCCGGCGTCGGCCAGCAGAGCCAGCGAGCCGGACCACAGACCCGCAGCGACTTCCGCCAGCACGAAGCCGAAGTTCAGCACCACGCCGATGGCGAAGGCGCGGCCGAAATCCCTGGGCGCGTGGCTATGCCCGTGGCCGCCGTGGGCGTGACCCCCATGATCGTGATTTGCGTGATCATGGTCGTGGTGATCGTGACTGTGATGATCGTGGGCCATGACCCTATGTCTCACCACGCGCGCGCCGGATCAATCCGCCGCCACCTGGTCCTCGGCCCGGCGGGTCGCCGCCGACAGCCTGGCCGCCCAGTCGGCGGTCAGGGCCTCGATCACCGCGTCGTCGGCGTCGGCCGGGACGTAGTAGGGGCCTTCCCAAATCGCGGAGCCCTTGCCGAAAGGCGCGGCGACCATGGCCGTGTCCCAACTGCCCAACCGCTTGGCGGGGGAGGCGGCCAGCCCCACCAGCAGCACCGGCGCTCCGGTGCGCTTGGCGATCTGCAAAGCGCCGGGGGCCATCACCTCGTTGGGGCCGCGCGGGCCGTCCGGCGTGACGATCAGCACCCCGCCACCCTTCACCCAGGCCACGGCTTCACGGAAGGCGGCCACAACGGCGCGGGCCTTGGCGGAGTCGCCCTTCTTGGCCGAGGAGGCGCGGATGGAGGGGAAGCCGTTGTGGGCCATGGCCTGGGCGAAGAACTCCCCGTCGGCGGAGGGCGACACGAGGCAGTGAGCAAGCTTGGTCTGTTTGAGGATCGGCGCGACCGTGAGCGCCACCGGGATGCGGCCATGCCAGAGCAGGGCGATGACCCCCGGCTCGGCGGTGAGCACGGCGTTGGCGCGCTCCAGGCCTTCATGGCGCCAACGCACGCTGTGACGGATCAGGCTCATATATCCGGCCAGGACCCAGCCCAGGAAGGCCTGAACGGCCGGTCGACGGATGAACTTCTTCACGCGGCGGTCTCGGCCTCTAGGTCCTGGCTGCGGGCCAGGCGGGCATAGAGACCACGCTTCTTGATCAGCGAGCTGTGATCGCCGGTCTCCACCACCTGCCCCTTGTCGATCACATAGATCCGGTCGGCGCCGCGCACGGTCGAAAGGCGATGGGCGATCAGGATGGTGGAGCGGCCGGCCATCAGACGCGCCAGCGCGGCCTGGACCTGGGCCTCGCTCTCGGTGTCCAGCGCGCTGGTGGCCTCGTCCAGCAGCAGGATGGGAGCGTCCTTGAGGAAGGCGCGCGCGATGGCGATCCGCTGCCGCTGGCCGCCTGACAGCCGGGCGCCGGCCTCGCCGACCAGAGTGTCGTAACCGGCGGGCAGGGACAGGATGAAGTCATGGGCGGCGGCGGCTTTCGCGGCGGTCTCGATCTCGTCCTGGCTGGCGTCAGGTCGCGCATAGGCGATGTTGGCGCGGATGGTCTCGTCGAACAGGAAGGGCTCCTGGGTCACCAAGGCGATCTGGGCGCGCAGGGAGGAGAGCGTCACCTCGCGGATGTCCGTCCCATCGATGGTCACCCGGCCGGCGGTGGCGTCGTAGAAGCGCGGGATCAGGTTGAGGATGGTGGTCTTGCCCCCGCCCGAGGGACCGACGAGGGCGACGGTCTCGCCGCGGCGAACCTCCACGTTGACGTCGCGCAGGGTCGGCGGTCCGCCCGCATAGGCGAAGCTGACCTCCTCGAAGGCGATGGTGGTCTCACCCCTGGCCAGGGGGGCGGCGCCCGGTTGCTCGCGCACCTCAGGCTCGACGTCGAGGGCGGCGAACAGGCGCCGGGCGGCGCTCATGCCCTCGGCCATCACCGTGGCCAGGTTGGAGAGTTGGCGCAGGGACTGGGAGGCCAGGCCCAGGGCCAGAATGAAGGCCATGAAGGCCCCGACGTTCATGGCGCCCGATTGCGAGCGCCAGCCGGCATAGGCGATGACGGCGGCGGTGATCAGGGTCATCACCAGCTCGGTGGCCGGCGCGGCCCGGGCCCGGGCGTTGGCGCCCTTGACCAGGTGTTTCTGGCGGCGTTGCACCACCTCGGCGACCCGGGCTTCCTCGTAGGATTCACGGTTCTCGATCTTCACCACTCGCACGCCGTCCAGGCTCTCCATGATGGCGGTGGAGAGCGCCGAGGTCTCGGCCATGGCGCCCTTGGCGGCCTTGGTGGTCTTCTTGGAGAACCGGCGCATGATGTAGCCGGTGAGGGGGGCCGCAGCCACCAGGGTGAGCGACAGCAGCAGGTCGTTGGAGACCATCACGGTCACCGCCCCGATCACGGTCAGCGCGTGCTGGGTGTAGTTGATCACGCCTGAGGTCGCCGCCTCGCGGATCAGGCTGGCGTCATAGAGCACCGAGGAGACGTAGGCGCCGGAATGCTGGGTGCGCAGGTGGGCCAGGTCGGCGCGGACCAGCTTGCCGAACAGCTGCACCTGGACATCGCCCACCACGGCGTTGCCGATCTGGTTGACCAGGGAGGCCTGGATCACCTGGGCCAGGGCTCGGCCGATGGCCAGGGCTCCGATGGTCAGGGGCACCATCACCAAGGCGCCGGGCTTGTGGTTCACCAGCAGGTCGTTGATGGCCGGCTCGAAGATCTGCACCAGCTTGGCCGACAGGAACGCCACGGCGATCGCCGCCAACATGGCGCAGGTCCAGGCTTTCCAGCGGGGCCGCATATAGACCCCGGCGATCCGCGCGATCAGGGCGCGGGCCGAAAGCTCGGGCTCGGTGGTGGGGCCGGTCATTGTCCATGGCGTCGGCTGTCGGGGCCGGGAAGTCAAGCATGGGCCGATGTGCTAGGATGCGGCGCCGCATGGATGAGGGAGTGCGCGAATGAAGATCTACGGAGTGCGGGTCTGGGTCGACGACATGGCCGCCGCCAAGCAGTTTTACGGCGAAACCCTGGGCCTGACGGCCAAGTGGGGCATGGATATCGCGGTCGGCTACGACCTGGGGACCGACCTCATCGTCGAGAAGGACGATGGTAGCCATGAGGGCGAGCGCCTGGTGGGGCGGTTTGTCGGGGCCTCCATCCAGGTGGACGACATCCAGGCCAGCTACGAAGCCCTGAAGGCCAAGGGCGTGCCCTTCCTGGGGCCGCCGGAGAAGATGCCCTGGGGCGGGACCCTGGCCCATTTCAAGGACCCATCCGGTAATACGCTGACGCTGATGGAGTAGCTGGGACCACCCGCCGCGCTTCCGTTTGAGGCCGTCACGTCCTAGTTAGGGGCCGAACACCCGGAGCCCCCCTTGGCCGACTTCGATCTCTCCACGCCCGGCGGGCGGTTTTCCACGACCCTGAACTATCTGTGGAATGACCACGCCTATCTGCGTCTGGGCTTCTCCAACGCCCATTGGATCAGCGACGAGCTGGTGCGCACCAACCAGCCCTGGCCCTTCCAACTGGCCGAATGGAAGCGCCAGGGGGTGAAGACCATCATCAACCTGCGCGGCGGGTTCGACGCCAGTTTCCATGCCCTGGAGAAGGACGCCTGCCAGCGCCTGGGCCTGACCATGGTGGACTTCACCGTCACCAGCCGGGAGGTCCCCAGCCGTGCCCGGGTCCATGGCGCGAAGGAGCTGTTCGAGACCATCGAGTACCCCGCCTTGATGCACTGCAAGTCCGGCGCGGATCGGGCCGGGATCATGAGCGTCTTCTACATGCACTTCCGGAAGGGCAAGACGATCCGCGAAGCCCTGGATCAGCTGTCGCTGAAGTACCTGCATGTGAAGCAGGGCAAGACCGGGGTGCTGGACTACACCTTCGAGCGCTATCTTGCGGAGGGCGAACCCGCCGGCCAGACCTTCCTGGAATGGGTCGACAGTCCCGCCTACGACGAGGCCAAAATAAAGTCCGATTTCCGCAGCCAGATGTGGGGCCGGCTGCTCACCGAGGGCCTGCTGAAACGGGAGTAGGACCCTGCCCACACGCCGCGCCCTGATCGGAGGCCTGATGGCCGCGCCGGCCTGGGCTCAGGCTGCGGGCAGTCCCGGCGAGGCTCTGGCGCGGGCGGCCCGCGCCCAGGTGGGTGTCACCACCGACTATGATCCGGCCTATGTGCGCCTGGCCTATCCGGGCGGCGATGTCCCGCGCGCCACCGGCGTCTGCTGTGATGTGGTGATCCGCGCGGCGCGTGACGCCTGGCAGATGGACCTGCAACGGTTGATCCACGAGGACATGACCGGGCGCTTCGGCGCCTATCCTCAGGCCTGGAGCCTCGCCAGGCCCGACACCAGTATCGACCACCGCCGGGTGCTGAACCTGGAGACCTATTGGGCCCGGATGGGCGCCCAGGTCTGGCGCGCCGTGCGACCGGTGGCCGGCCAGGGGTTCCCCGGCTCGCTGGCTGTGGGGGATATCCTCACCTGGCGGCTGCGGATCGGCAGCCGGCCGCATGTCGGGATTGTCGTGGCCGGCGGCGGCGACTCTCGCGTGGTCCACAATATCGGCCAGGGTGCGCGAGAGGAGAGCCTGGCCGCCTTGCGCGAACTCATGCCCGCCGGCCACTACCGCTGGCGCCCTGCGAGAGCTTAACGCCCCTTGTTGAGGTTCAGGTACTCCACCAGCCGCTCCTTATCGCGGCTGATCTGCCCGCCGATGGTGTTGTCCAGATCCAGCGTGGCGTAGCGGATCCAGGCCTCAGAGCCCAGCTTGTCCCGGGCGAGGTTCAGGGGCGTCTTCCAGAAGTGATAGGTGGCCCAGGCGAGCCCCAGCCCCAGCAGCAGGGCCAGGACCTCGAACAGGCGGAAGGCCCAGGGGGCGGCGGGCATCGGGCTGCCGGTCTGGATCAGCAGCAGGACCGCCCAGACCCCGAGGATCAGCACCACCAGGAAGCCCCCGGCCCAGTTGATCCAGTATCGTTCGCGGCGCACCCGCCACATCTCCACCTGGATGAACTTTTCCAGATACTCCATGCGCTGGGCGACCCACATCATCAGGCGGATCAGGAACGCCGACCGCTCGCCCCAGGCCTTGCCGGCGTTGACGTGACGGGTCTCCTCCTGGTCGGGGAGGGCGCGAAGGGTGGTGTAGAGGTTCTGCAGTTCGCGGGTCCGCTGGACGATGAGGCGCGACAGCTCGTAGCTGCGGTTCTCCAGGCTGGTACGGTACTGCTGGAAGACCAGCGCATTGATCCCGGCGAAGACCGGCACAATCAGCAACATGGCGCCGACGATAGCCGCGACGAGGCCCATTCCCGAGACGCCAAGGCCTCCCATGATCACCGGGCCCTCGACGGCCAGCAGCCAGAGACCGGCGAGCGCCAAGCCGAACATCACCCGTTTGGCGGCCACATAGCCCATCAACGAGCCGAAGAAGGCGCGGGTATAGCGGCTGATCACCTCGCGAATGTCCCGGTCGGCGGGGAACCGCTCGTCGATACTGGCCTCGTAGAAGTCGTAGAAGCGGTCGGGCTTCTGCGCATGTTCCGAGAAGGGGAACATGTCGAGGGGGGTGTTGTAGTAGCGGTCGATCTCCGCGCTGAGTTCAGCCTGCCGCTCGGGCGTCGGATTGATGTAGTCGGACTCCGAGATCTGACCCAGCTCATAGCGGGCGCCGGTCGGCGCCGGATCAGAAGTCTCGCCGCTCATCTTGCTCATCCCAAAACTCTGGTCGGCCAAGGTAGGGCATGCGCCCGGTCGTAACCAGACGCCTCACCGATGGCGGGAGCGTCTCTCGCCTCAGTGCTCGTGGTCCTCGTCCTTGTCGGGATCGAGCAGCTTGTGGGCGTGGATGATGAAGTAGCGCATCAGGGCGTTGTCGACGGTGGACTGGGCCTTCTGCCGCCAGGCGGCCATGGCCTCGGCGTGACTGGCGTAGGCGCCCACCAGATCGACCTTGGTCAGGTCGCGGAAGGTGTTGTGTTCAACGTCGATCAGTTCGCCGCCGATAACGAGGTGCAGGAGCTGCTTGTCGGACATGGCTGAGGTTTTCCGAAGTGAATCAATTCCTCAAGGCGATATGCCCGACACGGTTAAGGATCAATGGCGCCAGGCGCGGCGCGGCGCAGACAAGGCTCGGTTGCGACGGATTGGCCTGGTTGTAGGCGAAGGGCTTGCCCAGGTGGTCGCCGCAGTAGGCGCCGGCCTCGCGGGCGATGAGGTCGGCGGCGGCCAGGTCCCAGTCGCTCTTGCGCACGATGGCGATGGCCGCGTCGAAGGTCCCGGCCGCCACCAGGCACATGCGATAGGCGGTGGAGTTGCGCGCCTCGATCCGCATGGACGGCCAGGGTTCCGGCCAGGACGGGTGCAGGAACATCCGCTCGTCGCCGATCATGCCGCAGCCCTCAAGCAGGTTGCAGTCGCTGGCGTGGATAGGCGCACCGTTCATCTTCGCGCCCTCGCCGGCGATCGCGGTGTAGGTTTCCTCGACATCGGGGGCGAAGACGACGCCAGCGATGGGCAGCCCATCCTCCACGACGGCGATGGAGACCGCCCACCAGGGCCGATCCCGTATGAAGGCCCGGGTGCCGTCGATGGGGTCCACGACGAACAGGCGGCGGTTGGACAGGCGGTCGGCATTGTCGGCGGTCTCTTCCGACAGCCAGCCATAGTCTGGCCGCGCGGTCCGCAGACGCTCGGTGAGCAGGGCGTCAGTGGCCAGGTCGGCGTTGGTGACCTGGGTCTTGTCGGGCTTGATCTCGACGGTCAGGCCCTCGTCGCGCATCCGCACGGCGAGACGGCCGGCCTCCAGGGCCGCGGCGACGATCAGGTCGAGATCGGCGCCGACATCGGTCATTTCCCAGCTATCGCCAGGCCGTCGACGAGGATCGACGGCGCGTTGGCCGAGCCCCGGAACTCCAGGTCCGATCCAGGGATCAGGCGGGCATAGATGTCGATCAGGTTGCCGGCCACGGTGATCTCGGCCACCGGATAGGCCAGCACGCCGCCCTCGAACCAGAAGCCCGCGCAACCCACCGACCAGTCGCCGGTGTTGGCGTTGAGGGAGGGGCCGAACATCGAGGTGATCAGCACGCCCTCTCCCGCGTCGGCCATCAGCTCGGCCTGGGTCCTGGTCCCGGGCAGCAGGGTGAGGTTGCTGGTGGAGACGCCGGGCGGGCCGGCCAGGCCGCGCGAGGCGTGACCGGTGGTCTCAAGGCCCAGTTGGCGGGCCGACGAGGAGTTCATCAGCCAGGTGGTGAGGACGCCGTCGTCGATCAGGCTCCAGGCGCGGTTGGCCACGCCCTCGTCATCGAAGGGCGAGGAGCCCAGGCCGCGCACCTTGTGCGGGTCGTCGGTGATGTTGATGCCCTTGGCGAAGATCTGTTGGCCCAGCTTGTCCTTAAGGAAGGAGTTGCCGCGCGCGATAGCCGGACCGGAGATGGCCCCGATCAGCGGGCCGATCAGCGACATCGCCAGGCGGTTCTCGAAGATCACCGGCGCGGTGGTCGAGGAGATCTTGCGCGCGCCCAGGCGGGCGGCGCCGCGGCGGCCGGCCTCGGCGCCGATGCTCTCGGGGGTGGGCAGGTCAGCCTGCCAACGGGTGGTGCGACCGTCATAGCCGCCCTCCATTTCATCGCCATCGCTGGCGATCACCGAGACGCCGATGGAATAGCTCGACGCGCGATGGACGCCGGAGAAGCCGCCCGAGGTCACCAGCCGCCACTGGCCCGAGGAGGTGGAGGCCGAGCCCCCATCCGAATTACTGATGCGCGGCATGGCGCGGCCGGCGTCCTCGGCGGCGCGCGCGCGATCCTCGAGCTCCTCCGGGGTCGGCTCGGCGCCGTCATAGAGATTGAGGTCGGGGAAGGGCCCCCGCGCCAAGCGCTTGGCGTCGGCGAGCCCGGAATAGGGATCCTCCGGCGCCAGGCGGGCCATGGCCACGGCGCGCTCCACCAGCTTGGCGCGGGCCTCGGCCGAGACGTCAGAGCCGGAGACCGTGGCCTGCTGCTTGCCGACGAAGACCCTCAGGCCAAGATCGCGCGACTCTTCGCGCTCAACCTCTTCCAGCTTGCCCAGCCGGACATTGATCCCAAGGGCGGCGCGCTCGGCGCCGACGGCTTCAGCGGCGTCCGCGCCGGCCTTCAGGGCGGCGGCGACGACATCGGCTAACAGGCTCTCTTCCATCCCGTGGATATGGCCGGGCCCGAGCCTCGGGGCAAGTGCGCTAGGCGATGGCGTAGAACAGCAGGGCCACGCCGATGAACACATAGGCGACCCAGGTGGCCAGCACGCCGATCACTCGGGGGAAGGAGGTGCCGCCGCTGTTGGAGAGGCCGACGGCGTGGAGGCAACGGCCGGCGAACATCACGAAGCCCGCCAGGTGAATGGCCAGGCTGGGGGCGCTGACCAGGGCCAGGACCGCGATCCCGCACATGGCGGCGGGGATGTATTCCGTCGCGTTGCCGAAAGCGCGGATGGCCTGGGCCAATTCCGGGATGCCCTCGTCGCCGAGCGCCACCTTGTGCTTCTGCCGCTGGCGCACCACCAGAAGAGACAGGGTCAGCAACAGGAACATGTGCAGGCCGACCCAGAGGGCGGCGGCGTTACCCGAGAACGAAGTCACGGCGTCCATAGTGTCACTTTCCCGCTAAGCCGCGGCAGTTGGGGTCGAAACCTGACAAAGGGCAACCCCTGCCGCTATTTGACCGGTTCGCCGCCGCCGGGCAGGCCGAGCCTGGACCACTTCTCGGTGACGCGTTTCACGGTCGCCTCGTCCATGCCGAGCTTCTCGCCCCATTCGCGATGCGTCTCGGGGGGCCATTTGTTGGTGGCGTCCAGTCCCACCTTCGACCCCAGGCCGCTCTCGGGCGAAGCGAAGTCCAGATAATCGATGGGGGTGCCCTCGATCAGGGTGATGTCGCGGGCCGGATCCATGCGGGTCGACAGCGCCCACATGACGTCCTTCCAGTCGCGGGCGTCAATGTCGTCGTCCACGACGATCACCCACTTGGTGTACATGAACTGTCGCAGATAGCTCCAGACGCCCATCATCACGCGCTTGGCGTGGCCGGGATAGGCCTTCTTCATGGAGACCACGGCGATGCGGTACGAGCACCCCTCCGGCGGCAGCCAGAAATCGACGATCTCCGGGAACTGCTGGCGCAGCAGGGGAATGAAGACCTCGTTCAGGGCTTCCCCCAGCACGCTGGGCTCGTCCGGCGGGCGGCCGGTGAAGGTGGTGAGATAGATCGGATTCTTCCGCATGGTGATGGCGGAAATCTGGAAGACCGGGAACTGTTCGACGGAATTGTAATAGCCTGTGTGGTCGCCGTACGGGCCCTCGTCGGCATACTCATCCAGCAGGACATGACCCTCAATGACGATCTCCGCGTTGGCCGGGACCATCAGGGGGACGGTCTTGGCTGGGACCAACTCGACCTTGGCGCCGCGCATCAGGCCGGCGAACTGGTACTCCGACAGCGTCTCCGGCACCGGGGTCACGGCCGCCAGGATGGTGCCGGGATCGGCGCCGATGACGGCGCAGGCGGGCAGGGGCTCGCGACGACCCTCCGCCTTCCAGCGGCGGTGGTGCTGAGCGCCGCCCCGATGGGCCAGCCAGCGCATGATGGTGCGATCCTTGCCGATCACCTGCATGCGGTAGATGCCGAGGTTGTAGTCGTCCTCGCGCTCTTGCGAAGGTCCGCGGGTCACCACCAGCGGCCAGGTGATCAGCGGGGCCGGTTCGCCGGGCCAGCAGGTTTGAATGGGAAGTTTCGAAAGGTCGATCTGGTCGCCGGTCCAGACGATCTCCTGCACGGGGGCCTTCTTCACGGTGGCCGGCCGCATGGACATCACGGTCTTGGCCAGCGGCAGCATGTCCCAGGCGTCCTTCAGGCCGCGGGGCGGTTCGGGCGCGCGCAGGAAGGCCAGCAGTTCGCCCACCTCCCGCAGTTCGGCGGCGGTGGTCCGTTCCTGGCCGTCGAGGGTGACGCCCATGGCCACCCGCTTGACCGTGCCGAACAGGTTGACCAGGCAGGGCATGCCCGAGGGTTCGCCATCGGCCCGGGTGACGTTCTCGAACAGCACGGCGGGGCCGCCCGTGGCCAGCAGCCGGCGCTGGATTTCGGTCATCTCCAGGACCGACGAGACGGGTTCGGTGACGCGCACCAGCTCGCCGGCGGCTTCCAGCTTGGCGATGAAATCCCGCAGGGACCGATAGGCCATGTGCTCTCCGAAACAGTTGGCCGGAAGCTAGGGCCGGGGCTCGTCCCTGTCACCCTTTGCGGCGCGGGACGCGCGGGGTAAAATCAAACCCATGAAACGCCTCGACCTCGAAGACCTGTCGCCCAAGCTCGCCCAGTTGCTCACCGGCCTGGCGGAGGGTGAGGAACTGCTGCTGGTGCAGGACGGCATGGTCGCCGCGCGCCTCACAGGCGGCGCGCCCCCGCCCAAGGCCTCCGACGACGAACCGGCCCCGCCGCCCGAGGAACAGGCCAAGGAGATCTTCGAGCAGTTCCGCTCGATGATGGAGGACGAGTTCTAGGCCTTCGCGGCGTCGAACTCCTTCACCTGCTTTTTCGGCGCGATCTCCCGCCACTTGCGCTCCAGGAAATTCCGGAACGATCCGGGGTGCAGGCTCTCGATGCGGGCCAGCACGCTGGGATAGTCCTTGTAGTGCGGCGTGGTGTGGAAGGTGGCGGGCTCGGCCTCCATCAGCATGTCGCGCTCGTCGAAGCTGACGCCGGTGAGCACCACGCTCTGGTCCTCGCGGCGCAGGCGGGTGAAGAACTTGCCGTTCACCTTGTAGGCGGGCGCCCCATAGGACACGCCCTCCTCGGCGCCGGGAAACGCCAGGATGATCTCACGCATCTCGTCGGGGGTCATCGGATCCTCTGTGATTTGACCAGAGGCTCGTCCCAGGAACCGCCGCCGTCAATCGCGTCGTGGCCTACTTGGTGGGGGATCCGAGTCGCCGGCCCTCCGCTGACGCCGCGATCAGGATGGCCAGGCGCTTGGTCCGCGTGGGCTCGGTCTTTGCGCTGGTCACCCGGTGAACCGCGACCTTGCGATACCACGGCGGGAAGGCGTGGAAGCCGGACCAGGCCGTAGCGTTGGCCTGGAACTGGGCGAGCTCGGCGTCGGTGAAGACCTCGGCGGGTTTCTCGTAGGAGTACTGTCGGGTCTTGGCCTTGCCGGCCTCGTACGCCGCGCGGCCGGCGGGTTCGATCAGGCCCTGCGCGTCCAGTTCCGCATAGCGCCTGATATTGACCTGGCTCCAGATGCCGGTGGCTTTGCGCGGCGTGAAGCGGATGCGGTAGGCGACCTCGTCGATGCGGTGGCGCACCCCGTCGATCCAGCCATAGGCAAGGGCCTGGTCCACCGACTGCGGCCAGCTGATTGAGGCCTTGCCCGATCCCACCTTGTAGAAGCCCACCGCGAGCTCGGCCTCCGTGGCGTGGTGTCTGGCCAGCCAGCCGCGGAAGGCGGAGGGGGTTTCGAAGAACAGCGGGTCCATCAGCGGGCGCTCGCCAATCGGCGCCTACGCATGGCGCCTGGAGCCGGCGGCAGGGAAGGTGGGGCGCAAGCGGACTCCGAGGCCGCGGCGTCGGCCACCACCAGAGGCGCCGCGGAAACTTTGGCGGGGTCGGCCTGGAAGCCGCCGTCCAGGCCGCTTTCGTCGAAGGCGGCATAGGTCGGGCCGGAGTCGGTGAAGCGCCAGCCGAAGGCCTGGCCGTAAAATCTCTTGGTGGCCGCAAGCTCCGTGCCGGCCAGCTCCACATAGTCGATCTTGCCGTCTTCGCGCATTTCCGCGGTCGCTCTTAGTTCTGTATTTGTTCCCTTCTAGAAGTTCAGGCTGGGAGAGTCCAGACAGAGGTCTTCTTCACCTCCTGGTCCTCCAGCTCGCGGGTGGTGGCCACCTGGTATTCAGCCAGCTTGGTCAGGCCCGAGCGGGGGAAGTAGCTACGACCGGGATCGCCGATCAGCACCGTGGTCCCGCGCGCCCGGGCGGCGGACAGCCAGGCCATGACCGCGTCGGCCATCGGCTTCTCGTAGCAGATGTCGCCGGCCAGGATGACGTCGGCCGCAGGCGCCGGGGCGTCCAGCAGGTTGGTGTCGGTGAAATCCACCCTCACGCCGTTGGCCATGACGTTGAGCGAGAGCGCCGCGCCGCAGAAGCCGTCGATGTCGGCGGCCAGGACGTGGGCGGCTCCGGCCTGCATCGCCGCGATCCCGACGATCCCGGAGCCCGAGGCGAAGTCGACCACGCGCTTGCCGGCCACCACCTCCGGGTTGTCCAGGATATAGCGGGCCAGGGCCTGGCCGCCGGCCCAGGCGAAGGCCCAGAAGGGCGGCGGCAGGCCGATCTCGGCCAGGGCCTCCTCGGTCATCTTCCAGATCGGGGTGATCTCGTCGGCGAGATGCAGTTCCAGTTCCGGCGTATGGGGCGGGGCCTGCAGCCGGGTGTTTTCGAGGATGAAGGCGCGGCGGCCCTCGAAACTGGGATCGATCATCCCCCCGCTTAGCTGGCGGGCTTCCCCGCCGCCAGGGACAAGACCTTCAAGTAGCCACCCGGCTCCACCAGCATGCCCTCGGTCACCCCCGCCTTGGCCAAGGCGCGATGCGCGCGGGGCAGCTGGTAGCAGGGCAGGTGCATGAACATGTGATGTTCGCAGTGGTAGTTCACATAGTAGGGGGCCAGCAGGGCGCGCTCGATCAGGTTGGCCTTGGTGGTCCGGGCGTGGCGTAAAGGATCGGGCTCGTCCTTGGCGATACAGGCGTGCTCGGCGATGTTCCTTAAGCGCGTGATCATCGGATACCAGGTGGCCTGGGGCAGGACCCACAGCACGGGCCAGGCCCACCAGGCGCCGAAGGGCAGTCCGATGGCGGTGATGACCCCGCCGCCCAGCAGCCAGCGGCGCTTGCGGCGGACTTCCTCGGCCAGGATCGGCAGCAGCGGTTCGCCGGGCTTGCGGGCCTTCAGCCGGGCGACCAGGTCGCCGAACCGCTGCTTGAAGAAGGTCTGGCCGGTCAGGTCGCGGACCAGCTTGCGGCGCAGGGACAGCCGGGTGATCGGGAAAGGCGCCGAAAGGCCGAGGTCGGGATCCTCCGCCTGCTGGGCGAAACGGTGGTGGGTCAGGTGATAGGGGCGGTAGCGGGCCAGCCCGCCGCCGGTCAGCCACTCGCCGGCGAAGTCGTTGACCTTCAGGTTCTTGTGCAGGGCGCCGTGGGCGGCGTCGTGCATCAGGATGGCCAGGCCCAACTGCCGGCTGCCGATGACCATCACCGCCAGGGGCAGGGTGAGCGGCCAGACCACCACCATGGCGCCGGCCGCCAGGATCACGATCCAGGCGTGGGCGATCAGGGCCAGGCCGCGCCAGTTGGAGTGGGCGGCCAGACGCGCCCACTGCTCGGGCGGGAAATAGCTCTTGGGGTCAACGCGGGCTGCGGCTGCCATGGGATCATTCTCCCACAAAACATCGTGACGAAACAGCGTGACCCAAGGTCACGACGGTGCTTGGGGAACAACGGGATGCGCCCTAGGTTGAGCGGAGGACTTCACCCGGAGACCCGCATGCGCCAGCCGATCCGCCTCGCCCTCCTTGTCCTGGCCGGCGCCCTGATCTCTGGCTCGGCCCAGGCCGCCAGCTTCAACTGCGAACGGGCCCGGACGCCGGACGAACTGACCATCTGCGCCAGCCTGAAGCTGAACGACCAGGACGTCCGCATGGCCCAGCTCTACGACATCGCC
The DNA here is from genome assembly GCF_037968635.1 of Phenylobacterium sp. Taxonomy (GTDB): domain Bacteria; phylum Pseudomonadota; class Alphaproteobacteria; order Caulobacterales; family Caulobacteraceae; genus Phenylobacterium. Next base: position 17,657 of record NZ_JBBKVV010000068.1, on the reverse strand, counting down.
CAGCATCTGGTGGCCATGGGCGGTCGGGCCGCGATTCAGGACGATCAGCAGGTGTGGCTGCGCACGCGACGGGCCTGCGGCGCCGACCGGACCTGTCTGGCGCGGGCCTATACCCGGCGGCTTGCGGCGCTGAACAAGGTGCTGGAGCGGGCCTACAAGCAAGGCCCGTTCTAGAGGCGTCCTCAGATGGACGACGCCGGGCCCGCCCACATCCCGGCAGCCATCGCGATGACCAGCAGCAGACCCGCCAGGCTGTTGGATTTGAAAAGGGCGAGCGCGCCGGCGCCGTCCTTTACATCCAGCCGAGCGGCCTGACGCGACAGGTGGACGCCGAACAGGGCGGCAGGCGGCAGGAATAGCGGCCCAAGGCCGCCGATCCAGGCGGCCGCCAGCGCCAGGACGAAGGCGGTCACATAGAAGCCGAGCACCGCCTTGGGGGCGGCGTCGCCCAGCTTCAGGGCCGAGGACTTCACGCCGGCCAGCGCGTCGTCCTCCAGGTCCTGAACCGCGTAGATGGTGTCGTAGCCCAGGGTCCAGAATATCCCGCCGGCGTAGAGCAGGACGGCGGCCCAATCGATCCGCCCCGTGACGGCGGCATAGCCGAGCAGCGCGCCCCAGTTGAAGGTGAGGCCAAGCCAGGCCTGGGGCCACCAGGTGATCCGCTTCATGAACGGGTAGGCCGCCACCAGCGCGAGCGAGGCGACGCCGAGACCGATGGCGAGTGGCCCCATGGTCAGCAGGATGGCCAGCGAGACCAGCGCGCAGGCGATCACAAAGGCCCAGGCCTGCTTGACGCTGATCTGACCTGACGGGATCGGGCGGTTCGCCGTGCGGGCCACCTTGGCGTCGAAGTCGCGGTCAACGATGTCGTTATAGGCGCAACCGGCCGCCCGCATCAGGGCGGCGCCGACAAGGAACTTCAGCATCAGGACGGCGTCGGGCCACTGGCGCGCCATGGCCCCGGCCAGGGCGATACCCTGCCAGCCCGGCAGCATCAGCAGCCAGATGCCGGTGGGACGGTCGAAGCGTCCGAGCTTCAGCCAGGGGCGAAGGGCGGCGGGCGCATAGCGGTCCACCCAGTTGGTGGTGGCGGCGTCGGGAAGGGGTGTCGAAGCGGTCATCGTGGCCCCTGCATAGCAGCACCGTGGCTTTCGCGCCGCAGTCAGAATTTGGCGTAACGCCGTCGCTTGACGGGCGAATCCGAGCCGCCTAGCTTCCCGGCTCCACAGACGACGTGACCGGAAAGGAGGGTCAGCAAAGATGAAAGTCATCCCAGCCACCGCCCTCATCCCACGCGCCGCCGCCGGGTCCTCCTGCTGACCTGAGAGATTTCCCCCGGCTCGCGCACGCTTCGCGCCCGCACCCTGGAACTCCCTTGTTCGCCGACCCGCGCTGGACCCCCAGCCGCTTCCCTTTTTCCATGACGTCGCTGATGCGCGGACCCTCGCCGCATCTCCCGCCGTCATCGCACGCCGACGGCTCAAATGACTGACGTTTACGACGATGAGGATGGCAACCGTCCCCGCACCCTGACCAACAGCCAGGTGATCGCCTTCATGGCCGGCCACTGGATGGGCGAGCCTCGGCGCTTCGCCCTGATCGCCGTGCTGATGCTGGCCTCGACGGCCTGCGACCTCTCCATCCCCTGGGCGACCCGGGCCCTGATCGATGCGGTGGCGACGCCGACCTCGCCGAGCGACAAGGCCTGGATCGCCTGGGCCAGCCTGTCGGCTCTGTACCTGGCCTTCTACAGCCTGCGCAGCGGCATGTTCCGGCTGTCCAACGGCTACTATTCGCGGATCATGGCGCGGATGGTGACCCAGGCCTTCGGCCGCGTGCAGGCCTTCTCGGCCGACTGGCACGCGTCGAACTTCGCCGGCGCCACCGTGCGTCGGGTCAGCCGGGCCATGTGGGGTTATGACAGCGCCTCCGACGCCCTGCTGTGGATGCTGACGCCGACCCTGATCGTCCTGTCGGGCCTGGCCATCTCCATCGGCCTGAAGTGGCCGGCGGCGGGCCTGTTCGTCGCGGTGCTGGTGGTGGCCTTCGCCATCTTCAACATCGTGGTGTCGACCCACTACATCCGACCGCGCAACCTGGCCTCGACGGCGCTGGACTCCCAGATCGGCGCCAATCTGGCCGACGCCATCGGCGGCAATCCGGTGGTGAAGGGTTTCGGTGCGGAGGCCCGCGAGGAGAAGCGGTTCGCCGACCACGTGGCGACCTGGCGCGCGGCTCAGCACCGGACCTGGAACAGCTTCAACACCGTCAGCTGGGGGCAGAACCTGTTCCTGGTGGTCCTTCAGGCCGGCCTGACGGGGCAGCTTGTCCTTGCCTGGAGCCACGGCGACGCAACGCCCGGCGACGTGGCCTTCGGCATCACCTCCTTCATCGTCATGGCCGGCTACATGCGGAATTTCAGCGAGATCACCCGCATGCTGCAGAAGGGCCTGGACGACATGGTGGATGTCGCCACCTACATGCGCACCGACCCGCAACTGGCCGACAAGTCCGACGCCAAGCCGTTCCGTGGCGAACAGGGTGAGGTCGTCTTCGACCGCGTCACCTTCGGCTACGAGAACGCCGCGCGTCCGCTCTACCAGGACTTCACCCTGGTGGTGGCGCCGGGGGAACGCGTCGCCCTGGTAGGGCCGACTGGGGCGGGCAAGTCGACCTTCGTGAAGCTGCTGCAACGGCTCTACGATCTGCAGTCAGGACGCATCCTGATCGACGGTCAGGACATCGCCTATGTGAGCCAGGTCTCCCTGCGGCGGGCCATCGCCGTGGTGCCGCAGGACCCGGCCCTGTTCCACCGGACCATCGCCGAGAACATCAGCTACGCTCGCCCCGAAGCGACGGAGGACGAGGTGATCCTGGCCGCCAAGCGGGCCCGCGCCCACGACTTCATCGTGGGCTTGCCGAAGGGGTACGACACCCTGGTGGGTGAGCGCGGCGTGAAGCTGTCGGGCGGTGAGCGCCAGCGGGTGGCCATCGCCCGCGCCTTCCTGGCTGACGCCCCGATCCTGGTGCTGGACGAGGCGACCTCGTCGCTCGACGTCGAGACCGAACGTCAGGTGCAGGCCGCCATGGAGGAACTGATGGTGGGCCGCACCACGGTGGTCATCGCCCACCGGTTGTCGACCATCCGGGGCGCCGATCGCATCCTGGTGTTCGAGGGCGGTCAACTGGTGGAAGAGGGCCGCCATGCGGACCTGGTGGCGAGGGGCGGGGCCTATGCCCGGCTGCACGCCGTGACGGAGGCGGGCGCGTGACCGAGCACTACGAAGAGATCGACGAGTCCGCCAACCGGGTGCTGAGCAACCGCAAGGTGCTCGGCTTCGTCATGGGCTACTGGCTGCGCAGGCCCTGGCTGCTGGCAGGAACCCTGGCGGCGACCCTGGCCGGGATCGGCTTCGACCTGGCCCTGCCGTGGGCCTCGGGACGGCTGGTGGACGCCGTCGCCGCCGGCCCGTCGTCGCGGGACCTGGCCTGGGTCGCCTGGGGCCTGTTCGTCGGGGTCTATCTGGTGGGCTCCCTCATGCGCAACCTCGCCCCGCGGTTCTGGATTCCGCTCGCCGCCCGCAACATGCGCGAGATCACCGAGGAGGGGTTCGGCAAGGTTCAGTCGTTCTCGGCCGACTGGCACGGAGACAATTTCTCCGGCGCCACGGTGCGCAAGCTGAGCCGCGCCATGTGGGGCTATGACGAGGTGTCGGACGCCGTGGTCATGTGGCTGGGCCCGGCCCTGGCGGTGCTGCTGGGCCTGTCGGTGATGATGATCCTGCGCTGGCCGCTGGTGGGCCTGTTCTCGCTGGCCACGGTGATCTTCTACATCGCCTCCAACATCTTCCTGACCACCACCTTCGCGCGGCCGCTGAACCTGCGATCGGTGGGGTTGGACAGCCGGATCGGCGGGGCGATCTCCGACTCCATCGCCTCCAACGCCACGGTGCGCGGCTTCGGCGCCGAGGATCGGGAGGCGACCCGCATCGCCGGGGTCACGCAACTTTGGTCCAAGGCCGTCCAGCGCACCTGGAACCGCTTCACCGACATCTGGCTGGTGCAGAACCTGCTGCTGGTGCTGCTGCAGGCGGGGCTTACCGGCCTGTTGCTGCGACTGTGGGCGCGGGGCGAGGCGACTGCGGGGGACGTGGCCTTCGGGGTCACCTCCTTCATGCTGATGAGCGGTTACCTGCGCAACATCGGCGACAATATCCGCATGCTGCAGAAGGGCCTGGACGACGTCGAGGACGTGGCCCGCTACCTGACGCTGGAACCCCAGGTGGCCGATGCGCCGGGCGCGCAGCCCTTCGCCGGAGACCTGGGAGAGGTGGTCTTCGACCACGCCACCTTCGGCTACAAGTCGGCGGAGACGATGCTCTATCGCGACTTCTCGCTGACCATCGCGCCGGGCGAGCGGATCGCGCTCGTTGGGCCGACGGGGTCGGGCAAGTCGACCTTCGTCAAGCTGGTCCAGCGGCTCTACGATCTGGATGGTGGCCGAATCCTGATCGACGGCCAGGACGTGTCGAAGGTGACGCAGGGGTCCCTGCGGCGCGCCATCGCCGTGGTGCCGCAGGACCCGGCCCTGTTCCACCGGACCATCGGCGAGAACATCAGCTACGCCCGGCCGGGCGCGACCACCGACGAGATCGAACTCGCGGCCCGCCGGGCCCGGGCCCACGACTTCATCACCCGCCTGCCCAAGGGCTACGAGACCCTGGTGGGGGAGCGGGGCGTGAAGCTGTCGGGGGGTGAGCGGCAGCGGGTGGCCATCGCCCGGGCCTTCCTGGCCGACGCGCCGATCCTGGTGCTGGATGAGGCCACCTCGTCCCTGGACGTGGAGACCGAGCGGGAGGTGCAGGGCGCCATGGAGGCGTTGATGGTCGGCCGCACCACCATCGTCATCGCCCACCGCCTGTCCACCATCCGCGGCGCCGACCGCATCCTGGTCTTCGACAACGGCCAGGTGGTCGAGGAGGGGCGCCACGCCGAGCTTGTCAGCAGGGGCGGCGCCTATGCGCGGCTGCACGCCGTGACCATGGGGGTGGGGTAGGCGCGCTGAGATGCTCCCCTCCTGGGGGAGCTGGCGCGAAGCGCCTGAGGGGGACTTTGACTCTCGTTTGGGAGTCTAAGAGGTCGACTACGTCGATCCCCCTCCGTCTCGTGGCTGCGCCACGATCCACCTCCCCCACATCGGCGTTACGCGCCTGGGGGAGGATCTTTAGTCAGCGACGCCGTGAGGCTCGGGGCCAGGTCGCCCTTGGGTTCGACGCGGACTGAGCCCAGGCCCAGCCACCCGGCCATCAGCGTCAGCTCCGTGGCCAACAGGCCCGGCGTCTCGGCATTGGCCCAGGGTTCGGCGTGGGCTGACTGCACCAGCAGGACGCCAGCCTTGCGGTCGGCCTTCAGGTCGACGCGGGCGGTGATCGCCTCGCCCTGCAGGAAGGGCAGGACGTAGTAGCCGTGCACCCGCTTCTCGGCGGGGGTGTAGATCTCCAGTCGAACGCGGACGCCGAAGATCCGCTCGGTGCGCTCGCGGAACCAGATCAGGTTGTCGAAGGGCGAGAGCAGGGCGTTGGCGGTGATCTTCCGCGGGCGGCGCGCGGCCGGATCGAGATAGGCTGGCTGGTCCCACCCCTTCACGGTGACGGCGACGAGGTCTCCGGCTTCGACCAGGTCAGCGAGCCTCGCCTTGGTGTCGGCCACCGGCATGCGGAAATAGTCCCGCAGGTCGCGCTCCGTCGCCACGCCCTGGGCGCGGGCGGCGATGCGCAGCAGTTCGCGCTGGGCCTCGTCGCGGGGCGGGGTGGGGGCGTCGCGGACCGACTTCGGATGCACGTCGCCCGGCAGGCCATAGACCCGCTCGAAGGTGGTGCGCCTCGTGGCTGTGGTGATCTCGCCGGCCCAGAACAGGCACTCCATGGCCCGTTTGCCTTCGCTCCAGCCCCACCAGCCGCCCGCCCCCTTTTTCTCGCCGACCTCCAGCTCGCCGGCCGAGATGGCCCCGCGGGCGTGGATTTCGGCCAGGGCCTTGTCGATGAAGGGGCGGTTCTCGCGCAGGAAGCGGGCGACCCCCTTCCAGATCCCGACGCCTTCCTGAGCGTCGGCCATCCGCCAGCGCATCAGGGGCTGCAGGGCGTGGAGCGCCAGGGAGGCCTCGTGCATCCAGTACTCGAACAGCACCGGATTCCTGCCCCAGGCCAGGGTCTCCAGCAGCGGCCGGGGATAGGCGCCCAGCCTGGAGAATAGCGGCAGGTAGTGGGTGCGGCTGACCACATTGACCGAGTCGATCTGCAACAGGCCCAGGCGCTCGATGGTCTTGATGAGGTGGCGCTTGCCGGGGTCGGCGGGCCGCCGGTCGGCGAAGCCTTGCGCGGCCAGCGCGATGCGCCGCGCCTCTATTGCGGACAGGATCTGAGTCATAGGTGCGAAGCCTACCGCTCCAGGCGGCCGTCGCTGAGCGCCTCGACCGAGAACGGGTAGACCACCGCGGGGTCGGGCGCCTTGACCGCCTTGGCGATCTCCTTGGGCGCAAGGGTCTTCACCAGGTGGCGCAGGACGTTGATGCGGCCGGCCTTCTTGTGGTCATTGCGCACGCAAATCCAGGGGACCAGCGAGGTGTGGGTCCGGGTCAGCATCTCGTCGCGGGCCTTGGAGTAGTCGTCCCACTTGGCCTGGGCCGCGTCATCCAGGGGGCTGGATTTCAGGATCTTGAGCGGGTCGCTGTGGCGGGCGGCCAGGCGCTTGGCCTGTTCGTCCTTGGAGATGTCCAGCCACAGCTTGACGATGACCGTACGGCTCTCCACCAGCATGGCCTCCAGCGTCGGGACGTCGCGCAGGAAGTCCTCGTGCTCCTCGGGATCACAGAAGCCCATCACCGGCTCGACGCCGCCACGATTGTACCAGGAGCGGTTGAAGATCACGAGCTCACCGGCCGCCGGCAGGTGGCTCACATAGCGCTGGAAATACCACTGGCTGCGCTCGCGGTCCGACGGCTTGGGCAGGGCCATCTTCCGGGTGTTGCGCACCGACAGATGCTCGGTGACACGCTTGATCGTGCCGTCCTTGCCGGCCGCGTCGCGCCCCTCGAAGATGATCAGGGTCTTCTGGCCGCTCTCCATGGCGTGCTGCTGGAACCGCACCATGGCGAGCTGGAGCTTCGGTAGCTCCTTTGCGTAGTCTTCTTTGGAAATCTTGACGGGGTTGGACATGGAGGAAGCCTAGTCCAGAAAGCCGTCGCAGGTAGGGAAATTTGGGTCCGCTGATGTCCGATCTCGAAATCAGAGTGGCCGCGCCGCAGGAGCGCGCGGCGATCGAGAACCTGATGCAGCTCTACGTCCACGACTTCTCCGAGCACTGGTCGGACCAGGATCGCGGCGAGGTGGGGGCCGATGGCCTGTTCGAGCCCTATCCGCTGGATCCCTACTGGCGCGATGCGGCCCATATCCCGCTGCTGGTGCGCCGGGGCGGGCATCTGGCGGGCTTCGCTCTGCTGGACGCCCATTCCCATGCGGGCGGGACGGTGGACCGCAATGTCGCGGAGTTCTTCATCCTGCGGAAACACCGTCGGGGCGGGGTGGGGCTGGCCGCCGCCCAGGCGATCTTCGCCCGCTATCCCGGCGTCTGGGAGGCCGCCATCGCCCGGCGCAACGTCGAGGCGCTTCACTTCTGGCGCAGGGCCACGGCGATCTATGCGCAGGTCGAGGAAATCGACGTGCTTAGCGACGACTGGAACGGCCCCGTGATCCGCTTCCGGGTCTAGGTCGATCGCGGCAGCAGGATGATGGCCGATCCCACCAGGCAGGCGGCCAGGCCCAGCAGGTCCCACCGATCCGGCGCCTGTCGTTCCACGAGCCACAGCCAGCCGATCGAAGCCGCGACATAGACCCCGCCATAGGCCGCATAGGCCCGGCCGGCGTGCTCGGTCTCGGCGCGAGTGAGCAGGAAGGCGAAGCCGAGCAGGGCCGCGACGCCGGGGATTAGCCACAGGGGCGAATGGCCGTCGCGGATCCAGGCCCAGACGGCGAAGCAGCCGGCGATCTCAAGGACCGCCGCGCCCAGGAAATAGACCCAGCTCAGCATCAGCCGCCCACCGACGTGCTGGCGAACAGGTCGTCGAAGACCGTGCAGGCGCTGTCGGGGGCGTTGGCGCAGGTGCTGTCGCAACGCGCGGCCATACCGCTCAGGGTCTGTTCGAGGCGTTCCAGCTCGGTTCGCCTGCGGCGCACGGCATCGAGGTGGATGGTGATCAGGTCGCGGGCTTGTCCACAGTCGGACGGATCGCCATCCGAGACCTGCAGAAGCGACCGGACCTGTTCAATCGAAAGACCGAGGTCGCGCGCCCGGCGGATGAAGGTCAGCCGATGCACCTGCGGCCAGCCATAGGCGCGGCGTCCGTTCGGCGTGCGGTCGATCGCCCGCAGCAGGCCGACGTCTTCATAGTAGCGGATGGTGGGCGCTGAACACTGGGAGTGATCCGCGACTTGGCCAATGGTCATCGCCATGACGCTCTTGCTCCTCAAGTTACTTGAGCATGTAGCACTGCGCTCCTGAACTTGGCCAGGAGACGGACATGAAGCTGCGTTGGGGATTTCTCGGGATCGGAGTGGCGTGCCTGGCGTGCTGCGCGCCACTGATTTTGCCGGTTCTGGCGGGGGCCGGACTGGTCAGCCTCGGCGTGGGGGGCGCCGGAATGATGCTGTTTGGACTGACGCTGGACCAGGTGCTCTGCTTCGGCGTCCCGGCGCTGGGCATATTGGCCCTGGCGTTCCTGTGGTGGCGCGACCATTCACGGGCGAAAGCCGCGCAGTGCGGCTGCGAGGAGGTGTGCGACGCCCAGGAGTGCAAAGGGAGCTAAGCCTGTTCCAGCGAGACGCGCCGTTTTCAAAGCTGCGGCGCGCGGACTAAAACCCTCCCATGATCCGTCTCTTCGTCCCCCACGACCTCGCCGCCACCCTCGCCCTGCCGCTGGACGACGGGCAGAGCCGGTATCTCGCCGCCGTGATGCGCCAGGTGGTGGGCGACGAGGTGCTGGTGTTCAACGGCCGCGACGGGGAATGGCGGGCCAGCATCATCGAGACCGGCAAGCGCCGGGTGATCCTGCGGGCCGACCGGCTGGAGCGGCCGCAGAGCCTGGGGCCTGACCTCGACCTGGTGATCGCGGTGGTCAAGCGCGGGCGGCTGGAGACCATCGTCGAGAAGGCCTGCGAACTGGGCGCGCGCCGCGTGCGGCCGGTGCTGACCGAGCGGACCAACGCCGACCGGGTTCGGGTGGACCGGCTGCAGGCCATCGCCATCGAGGCGGCCGAGCAGACGGGCCGGCTGGACGTGCCGGAAATCCTCGAACCGGTGAAACTCGACAAACTGCTGAAGGATTGGACCGGTCGGCGCCTGCTGTTCTGCGACGAGGCCGGTGACGCCAAACCGGTGATCGAAGCGCTTGCGGGTGTGGCTTCCGAGCCATGGGCCATCCTGATCGGACCGGAGGGCGGGTTCTCGCCCACCGAGCGCGAACGCTTGCGCAGCCTCGATTTCGCGGTCCCGGCGACGCTTGGACCTCGCATACTGAGGGCCGACACGGCGGCCATCAGCGCCATGACGCTGTGGCAAGCTGCGCTGGGTGACTGGCGAACCTCTTGAGCTTTCGAGAATTGCGCCCACCTGAGTGAACGGCGTAAAGATCGCCGCCGTTTTGGGATCGAAGCCCGGGCGGCGGGTTTGTGTGGGTTGGGGAGATACATATGGCCGACGTCCTGGGCGACGACCGACCCCTCACGTTCGAGGATCTGGTCCATTGGTTCCAAGAGGGCGAGAAGCCCGCCGACCAATGGCGCGTGGGCGCCGAGCACGAGAAGTTCGTGTTCCGCCTGGGGTCTCACGAGCCGGTCGCCTATGAGGGCCCCAAGGGCATCAAGGCGTTGCTGGACGGCCTGACCCGCTTCGGCTGGAAGGGCGTCTATGAGGGCGAACACATCATCGCCCTGGAGCGCGGCAAGGCCAATGTGAGCCTGGAGCCCGGCGGCCAGTTCGAGCTCTCCGGCGCGCCGCTGGAGACCATGCACGACATCTGCGACGAGACCGGGACCCACCTGCAGGAGGTCAAGACCGTGGCCGACGAGCTGGGTCTGGGGTTCCTGGGCCTGGGCCACACGCCGATCTGGAAGCGTGAAGACGTGCCGGTCATGCCCAAGGGCCGCTACAAGATCATGCGGGAATACATGCCCAAGGTCGGCGGCCTGGGCCTCGACATGATGTTCCGCACCTGCACCGTGCAGGCCAATCTCGACTTCGGCTCCGAGGCCGACATGGTGGCGAAGTTCCGGGTGAGCCTGGCGCTGCAGCCCATCGTCACCGCCCTGTTCGCCAATTCGCCCTTCGTGGAGGGCAAGCCGTCCGGCTGGCTGTCGTCCCGCGCCCGCATCTGGACCGACACCGATCCTGACCGCACCGGCATGCTGGGCTTCGTCTTCGAGGACGGCTTCACCTATGAGACCTATGCGAAGTACGCCCTCGACGTGCCGATGTACTTCGCCAAGCGCGATGGCAAATACGTCGACCTGGCCGGGAAATCGTTCCGCAAGTTCATGGCCGGCGAGCTGCCGGAGATGCCGGGCCAGCGTCCGTCCATCAAGGACTGGGCCGACCACACCACCACCCTGTTCCCGGAAGTGCGCCTGAAACAGTACCTGGAGATGCGCGGGGCCGACGCCGGGCCGTGGAGCCGTCTCTGCGCCCTGCCGGCCCTGTGGACCGGGATCTTCTACGATCAGGCGGCCCTGGCCGCGGCCTGGGACCTCTGCAAGGACTGGTCGGTGGACGATCATGAACGGCTGCGCGCCGACGTCGCCCGCATCGGCTTGAAGGCTCAGGTGAACGGCCGCAGCGTGCAGGACGTCGCCAAGGACATGGTGGCGATCGCGCGAGCCGGTCTGAAGAGCCGCAACCGCCTCAACGGCGGCATGATCGACGAGACCGGATACCTCACCGAGCTGGAAGAGATCGCCGACAGCGGCGTGACCCCGGCCGAACGGCTCCTGGAGCTGTACAACGGCCCCTGGGCCGGCGACGCCAGCAAGGTCTTCGAGGCGTTCGCCTACTGATACTTTTCAGTCCTTCTCCCCTTGCGGGAGAAGGTGGCCGGTCGGAGACCGGTCGGATGAGGGGTCACGCTCCCCTCTCCGCGCGAACTGCCACGCCCTAACCCGAGAGGTCTATCGACCCCTCATCCGACCCTGCTCCGCAGGGCCACCTTCTCCCGCAAGGGGAGAAGGGGCGCGTCTTTCAGACCCCTTCCGGCCTCGGCGGCTCGTCGGTGTTGGCGGGCCAGTGTTCCTTCTGGCTGGCGCCGGAGCCGCTATCGGTGTGCAGCACCGCCTCGTCGATCGCCCGGCGTTCGGTGTGAACGTGAGCGGGGTCCACCGTGTCTTCGTCCACCTCGTAGATTTCGAACTTGTCGGGATAGAAGGCCAGCCGCCCCCGGATCTGCTCCATGGCCGGGAAGGGCTCCTCATAGGTCCAGACGCCGTTCTCAGCGAACGCGCCGTCCATCAGCACGGTGTAGTAGGCCGCATCGCCCTTGTAGGGGCAGTGGGTCGAACGGTCGGTGCGGGAGAAGTACTCCATGGAGACATCCTCGGGCGGGAAGTAGATGGCCGGCTTGTAGGCCGCTTCCTTCAGCACCAGGGCGTCGCCCGAATCGGCGATGACATGGCCGGCGAACTTCACGCGCCAGCGGCCTGCGCCGGGGCTGATGGTGATGGGATGGTCGGGACCGGGAATTTTCATGGTGTGCGCCTCCTGAACGGACTCAACGCCTGAGATGGGGACCTGGGTCCAGCGTCACCAGGGCAAGGGTGGCCGCTTGCTTGTGCTGATCAGTTCGCCGTGATCTTCTCGCGCCAAACAAGCCCGGCGGGGGTGAAACGACCCCGATAGCTGCCGGCCTCCCAAGGATCGGAAGACCGTCTTCATGTTGAACCTCGTCGTCATGCTCGGGATCGTCATCACGTTGGTGACCGGACTGCCCGTGCTCCTCCAGATGCTCAGGAACCACCCGCGCGGTCTGATCATCCTGTTCTTCGCCGAGATGTGGGAGCGGTTCTCCTACTACGGGATGCGCGGCATCCTGATCTTCTACCTGACCCAGCACCTGCTGTTCGACCAGGCTACGGCCTCGGCCCAGTACGGATCCTACACCGCGCTGGTGTACCTGCTTCCACTGCTGGGCGGCCTGCTGGCGGACCGCTATCTCGGCACCCGTAAGGCCGTGGCGTTCGGCGCCCTGCTGCTGGTGGCCGGTCACGGGATGATGGCCTATGAGGGCCGCCCCGCGACTCAGACCCTGGAATATGCCGGCCAGAAGTACGAGGTGGCCGCAGAGGGCCGCGTCGACGCCCGCAAGGTCCACCTGATCGTCGCCGGCTCGCCCTACGAATTCGGTCCCGCCGAGGGCGGCGGCCTGGAGATCAAGGGCCTCGCGGCCGGCGCTCCCCTGCCGTCCGTCCTGCCCAAGGACAGCTTCAAGATGGAGACCACCCAGGATAAGAGCGGCGTGAACGCCTTCTACCTGGCCGTCTCGCTGATCATCATGGGGGTGGGCTTCCTGAAGCCCAATATCTCCACCATCGTCGGACAGCTCTATCCGCAGGGCGATCCCCGGCGCGACAGCGGCTTCACCCTCTACTACTACGGCATCAACCTCGGCGCCTTCTGGGCCTCGATCCTTTGCGGCCTATTGGGCCAGACGGTGGGGTGGTGGGCAGGCTTCGGGCTTGCGGGCATCGGCATGGCCGCGGGCTTCGTGGTCTTCGTGCTCGGCAAGAAGCACCTTGAGGGCAAGGGCGAGCCGCCGAACCCCGAACTGCTGGCGCGCCCGGTCCTGGGGCCCCTCAACCGCGAGTGGCTGATCTACGGCGCCGCCATCCTGGGCGTCGGTCTGGTCTGGCTGCTGGTGCCGCGCAACGACCTGGTGGGCGTGGCCCTGTCGGCCTCGATTGTCATCTCCCTGGCGGTGATCGCCTATGTCATCGCCGCGGTGTGCAAGACATGGGTTGAGCGGCAGCGGATGATGCTGGCGGTGATCCTGATCTTCGGGGCGGTGGTGTTCTTCACCCTCTTCGAGCAGGCCGGCACCTCGCTGAACCTGTTTGCCTCCACCAATGTCGACATGACCATCACCCGTCAGGCGGTGACGTTCCTGGGTGTTCCCATCGGCACGCCCGCGCAGATCGAGGCCATCGGCCTGAACCCGGCCAGCGACTTCTTCATCGACGCCACCATCGGGGCGGCCCAGACTCAGTCGTTCAATGCGGGCTTCATCCTGATCTTCGCCCCGATCTTCGCGGCGCTGTGGGCCTATCTGGCGCGCCGCGACCTCGACCTGAACCCGACAATGAAGTTCGGCCTGGGTCTGCTGCAGGTGGGCCTCGGCTTCCTGGTGGTGGTCTGGGGTGCGGGCTTGGCGGACTCCAGCTTCCGGGTGCCGCTGATGCTGCTGGGCGTCCTCTACCTGCTGCACACCACCGGTGAGCTCTTCCTGTCGCCCGTGGGTCTGTCGGAGATCACCAAGCTGTCGCTTCCCTCGGTGGTCAGCTTCATGATGGCGGTCTGGTTCCTGTCCTCCTCCATCGCCCAGTTCGTCGGCGGCAAGATCGCCGGCCTGATGGGCACCGAAAGCATTGGTGGTCAGGTGCTCGATCCTCAAGCCGCCCTTGCGGCGTCCCTGGATGGCTTCACGAAGCTGGGCTGGGCGGGCGTCGGTTGCGGTGTGTTCTTCGTGCTGATCAGCTTCCTGGTCCGCGGCTGGGCCCACGGCGTGCAAGCCTCGGCCAAGCCGGAACTTTAAGGGCGCGGCCGTCTCCCGCCCGGGAGACGGCCGACCTGCTCAGCAGAGGGGCCTTCGCGCCGCGACCAACCCTCTAGAAGGTCTTTCGCACCCGGACGTAGAGGCCGCGCCCGAACTGGATGTCACTGTCGTCGACATACTTCACCGGCGCGGTGTTGCGCGGGCCGGCATAGACGGTGGCGGTGTGACGGAAGCCGCGCTCGGTGGCGTTGTTCAGCTCGGCGCGGACGGTGAGATCGGCCTTCGGCTTCCACTCGGCGAACAGGATCACGAAGGTCTTCAGCTTGTCGGTGTAGATGGCGTTGTACTTGTAGGAGGTCTGGCGCCAGCCGCCGTAGACGTCCGCGCCCCAGGTCATCCGCCACTGCGGCAGGTCGTGGGTGAAGTGGGCTTCCCACTCCAGCGGCCTCAGGCGGGAAATTTCACGCTTCTCACCCGTCGTGGGGTCGGTGACTTCTGAGCGCCGCCAGGTGGATTGGCCACGCAACTGGGCGCCCTTCAGGACGGCGTCTAGGGGCAGGGTGGCGTTGAAGATCAGCTCGTCCTTGGTCCCGTCGCCGATATTGCTGGGGGCGTCGAACACCTGGGCCCCGGCGAAGACCGGGGCGCGGTCGATGACGTCGGTGAGCTTGGAGTGGCGCAGGGTCAGGACCACCGCGCCCTTGGTCCAGAAGCGGCGCTCCACGGCCAGTTCCGTCACCCAGGCCTGTTCGGGCGTCAGGTTCGGGTTGCCGACGGCGAACCCCCCATTGTTCGGCGAAGAGTCGGCCACGAAGTCCTGGAAGTCGAGCTGGCCGACGACGCGCTCATAGCTGAAGCGGATCTGGCTCTTCTCGTTCGGCGCCCAACTGCCGGCGACCCGGGGCTTCAGGAAATAGAGGGTCTTCTCCAGGCTGACATCGCCCTCGGAGGTCAGGGATGACCCCTCGTAGCGCAGGCCGCCCTCCAGGGTCAGGGTGCTGAACGGCTTCCACACGGCCTTGCCGAAGGCCTCGCCGCGGGTTTCGGTGACCTTCACGTCACCGGCTGGCAGGATATCGGGAACCCCGTTGCTGAGCTGGTCGGTTTCGCTCTCCAGGATGTTCAGCGCGCCTTCGCCGCCCGCCTCGAAGGACAGGGTCGGGCTCTGGCGGTGCTTCAGCACCGCGCGGCCGATGGTCTCGCTGGTTTTCTGATCGAGGAAGAAATCGCCGTTGAACCCGGCCGAGCGGAACGGGGAGACGATGTCGTGGCCGGCCAGCTTCTGCAGGCCGATCAGTTCCAGGTTGGTGCGCGCGCCCAGGGTCCGCTCGTAGCGGGCGCCGAACTCGGCCTGATACTCGTCGTCGCTATAGGCCACCGACTCCAGGGCCGGGGCCGGGGATTTGATCCAGTCGAGCTGGTTGAACTCGTACCAGTTCCAGAAGCCGCGGGTGTTGAGCTTCAGCTTGCCGCCGGCGAAGGGGGCCTCATAGGCGCCGGTCACCACCCACTGATAGGCGCGGCCGTGGCTGTCGATGTCGGACTGGATGAGCGGCGTCCCATTGGCTGAGACCTGCACATGCCGGCCGGGGCCGGCGCCGTCGTCGATCCCCTGGCCATAGCGAAGGCCGCCTTCCCAGGACCCCGGACCCGCCTGGCCGGAAGCCTCCAGGCGAACGCCCGAGCTGTTGCGGCCGTCGTCCATGACGTGGTTGTTGGCCAGCGCGACGACGCCCTGAAAGCCGCCGCCCTTCACCTTCACCACATTGGCCAGGATCGACTTGCCCTGCATGTCGACCCCCGGCGCGCCGCCGCGGATCAGCTCGACACGGTCCACTTGAGCGGCGGGGATACGGCGCAGGATTTCCTCGATGTCGTCGGTCTTGGAAGTGGGGCGCGCGCCGTCGATCAGGACGTTGGCGGCCGCGCCCTCGAAGCCGCGAACGTCGTCGCCGCCGTCAATGGAAAAGCCGGGCAGGCGCTGCACCATGTCCAGGGCGGTGGAGGGTCTCTGCGCGGCGAAATAGGCCGGGGGGTAGCTGATCACGCCCTGGGTCGTGGGCGGGGCTTGCGCCACCGCGAGGGCGGGGAGGGCCGAGGCCAGGACGGCGGTAAGACCTAGAGCGCGTATCATGTGACAGTTCCCCCCAAATGCCCGCGCAAGTGGCCTGCGCCCAGGGAGTCACGCCAATTAAATGCCCGTAACCTGGATTAAATCGCCGAAAGGTTAGCGGTCGCGCGAAGACTACGCCTGTAATTTCTCTAGAAAACTACAATCGTAATCTTATCTGTCAACCGAGGTTGTGTCAGACCGAGGTGCCGCCGACGGTCAGGCCGGTGATCTTCAGCGAGGGTTGGCCGACGCCGACCGGGACGCTCTGACCCGACTTGCCGCAGACCCCGACGCCGGGATCGAAGTCGAAGTCGTTGCCGATCATGGTCACGCGGGTCAGGGCCGAGGGGCCGTCACCGATCAGGGTGGCGCCCTTCACCGGGCTGGTGATCTTGCCGTCCTCGATCAGGTAGGCCTCCGTGCACTGGAAGACGAACTTGCCGTTGGTGATGTCCACCTGGCCGCCGCCGAAATTGGCGCAGTAGAGGCCGCGCTTGGTGGCCTCGATCATCTCCGAACGCGGGGTGTCGGTCTTGCCGTTGTCCATGGCGGTGTTGGTCATCCGCGGCATGGGCATGTGGGCGTAGGACTGGCGGCGTCCGTTGCCGCCGGCCTTCATGCCCATCAGGCGGGCGCTCATGCGGTCGTGCATGTAGCCCACCAGAATTCCATCCTCGATCAGCACGGTGCGCTCGGTGGGCGTGCCCTCGTCGTCGACGGTCAGCGAACCGCGGCGACCGGGCAGGGAGCCGTCGTCGAAGACAGTGACGCCCTTGGCCGCCACCTGCTCGCCGATGCGGCCGGCGAACGCCGAGGTGCCCTTGCGGTTGAAGTCGCCCTCCAGGCCGTGGCCGACCGCCTCGTGCAGCAGGATACCGTTCCAGCCGGCGCCCAGGACCACGTCCATCTCGCCGGCGGGGCAGGGGACGGCGTCGAGGTTCATCAGGGCCTGGCGCAAGGCCTCCTCGGCCTGTTCCTGCCAGTTGGCGGCGCTGATCCAGTTCTCGAACCCGGCGCGGCCGCCGGCGCCGGTGAAGCCGTTCTCACGGCGACCGTTCTTCTCCACCGTCACCTGGACATTGATGCGCGACAGGGGCCGCACGTCGCGGATCAGCCGGCCGTCGGCGCGCAGGATCTCCACCGTGCGGCGCTCGCCGGACATCGAGGCCATGACCTGGACCACGCGGGGATCGCGGGCCCGGCACCAGGCGTCGATCTCCTGCAGCAGGGCGACCTTTTCGGAGAAGGCCGGCGAGGCGGTGGGATCGTCCTCACCGTAGAGCTTGGTGTTGGTGGCGCGCGGGGCTTCATCGGACCCAGAGACGCCGTCATAGCCGCGCTTGGCCAGGGAGGCCGAGGCCGCCGCCCGGCGAATGGAAGCCTCGGAAATCTCGCTGGAGTGGGAGTAGCCGGCGGTCTCGCCCGCCACCACCCGCAGGCCGAAGCCCTCGGACGAATCATAGGCCGCCGACTTCAGTCGCCCGTCGTCGAACAGGAATGATTCGCTCTCGGAGCGTTCGACGAACAGTTCGCCGTCGTCGGCGCCCTGCAGCGCGTCCCCGAGGATCTCTCGCGCCCGTTCAGGGGACACGCCGGCGGAATCCAGGATCGAGGGGGCGGGGGAATGGGCGTTCATGAGCGCGGTGCCTTGACTGACTTGGCTCCAGAGATAGGCATTCCAGAACGGTCCGTCACCTCAAACCGCGCCCCGCCGCCCCTTTCGGCGCCCCGGAAGGC
>NZ_JBBKVV010000067.1:0-28735 GCF_037968635.1 Phenylobacterium sp. | reverse complement strand
CCCCGGTGATCGTGATCGCGCCCAGCGACGCGCTCTACGAAAAGACCATGTCCAACATGAGCGAGGTGATGGCCCGCGGCGGACCGATCATCCTGTTCACCGACGCCCAGGGCGCCCAGAACGCGCCGGAGGGGGTGAAGGTGATCATCGTCCCCACCTGCGATCCCCTGGTGGCGCCCCTGGTGTTCTCCGCCCCCATTCAGCTGCTGGCCTATCACGTGGCCGTGCAGAAGGGCGCCGACGTCGATCAGCCTCGCAACCTCGCCAAGTCCGTCACGGTCGAGTAGACGTTGGGAAGGCGGATTGAGTTGGCCTATATTGTATGCGGGTGTCGATATTGTCTGTGCGACTACCGGAAAGGAAGTTTCCCAGACCTAGATTACTTACTTGACCCATTCGCATTGGCGACGGAATGAGACGTGCGACCGGATGCTGGGAATGCGCTTGGAAGTTGCCGAAGTTTCAAGGGGTGTCGCCCCGCCTACCTCAGGGGTTGGCCCGTTCTGGTCTGCGCGCTGAGGCGTGAGAATTGCAGGGTGCAAACTCGTGCCGTCAATATGAGGAAACTATGAGCGCGCGAATACTATTGGTTTTTGGAACGCGTCCCGAAGCGATCAAGATGTTGCCGGTCGTCAAGGCCTTGCGAGCGCGTGCCAGCCTTGAAATCTTGGTGGCGGTCACCGGGCAACATCGTGAAATGCTCGATCAGGTGTTCGCAGCCTTCGATGAGCGCCCCGACATCGATCTTGAACTGATGTCGCCCGGGCAGACGCTCACGGATATCACGGTCCGGGTTCTGGGGCGGATGGCGGAGGTCTTCGCCGAGCATCGGCCGGACCTGGTGCTGGTGCACGGCGACACCACCACCGCCATGGCCGCAGCGCTGGCGGCCTTCTACGCGCGCATCCCCGTGGGCCATGTGGAGGCGGGGCTGCGTTCGCATGACATCAACCGCCCCTGGCCGGAGGAGTATAACCGTGTCTCCGTCGATGCCGTGGCGGACTTCTGTTTCGCTCCCACCCCCACCTCGGCGGAGAACCTGCGACGGGAATCTCCGCGCGAGCGGACCATCGCTGTGACAGGCAACACCGGTATCGACGCCCTGCTCTACATGGCCGGCATCGTCGATGAGGCGGTGTTGCAGACGCTGGACGTCGTGCCCGCCCCTGACAAGAGGTTGGTGCTGGTGACCGGCCACCGACGGGAGAGCTTCGGGGACGGCTTTGACCGGATCTGCGACGGCATCGCCCGCATCGCCGGGCGTGAGGACGTGGAGGTCATCTATCCGGTTCACCTGAACCCCCAGGTGAAGGACGTGGTCATGAAGCGCCTGTCCGGCCGCTCGAACGTTCACCTGATCGCTCCCGTCGACTACAGCCGCATGGTCGCGCTGATGAAGCGGGCCGACGTCATCCTCACCGATTCCGGCGGCATCCAGGAGGAGGGCCCGGCCCTGGGCAAGCCTGTCCTGGTGATGCGGGAGGTGACCGAACGTCCAGAGGCCCTGAGCACCGGGGTGGTGTCCCTGGTTGGCACGGACCCGGACCTGATCTGCCGCGAAGTCTTCCGCCTGCTGGACGATCGAGACTACTACGCCAGTCGCGCGCGCGCGGTCTTCCCCTACGGTGACGGAACCGCCGCCGAGAAGATCGCCGACATCATCGAAACCTACGCACGTACTATGAGGGCTGCATGAAGATCTGTGTTGTCGGACTTGGATATATCGGGCTTCCCACGGCGGCCATGCTGGCCAGCCGCGGCCACGACGTCTTGGGCTTTGACGTCAATGAGACGGTGGTGGCCGCGGTCAACGCCGGCCAGGCTCACTTCCAGGAACCCGATCTCCAAATGCTGCTGAGCGCGGCTGTCCAGACGGGCAAGCTGAGCGCGGCCAACGCGCCGGAGACCTCGGACTACTACATCATCGCCGTGCCCACCCCGGTTCGACCGGGCGGCGCGCCGGACATGAGCTATGTGGAGAAGGCCGCGGCGGCCATCGCCCCGACCCTGAAAATCGGCTCGGTGGTGATCCTGGAGTCCACCTCGCCGGTGGGCAGCACCGAGATGGTGGCCGAGGTTCTGCGCCAGGCGCGTCCCGACCTCACCTTCCCCCACTATAAGGACGACATGGTTGAGGCCGACGTCGCCGTCTGCCACTGCCCCGAACGCATCCTGCCAGGCCAGATGGTCCGCGAGCTGGTCCAGAACGACCGCATCATCGGGGGCCTGACCGAGGCCTGCGCCCAGAAGGCCCTGGACCTCTATCAGGAGTTCGTCACGGGCACCTGCTACGTCACCGACAGCCGGGCGGCCGAGCTGGTGAAGCTTAGCGAGAACGCCTTCCGCGACGTGAACATCGCGTTTGCCAACGAGCTCTCGATGATCTGCGACAAGCTGGAGGTGGATGTCTGGCAGGTGCGCGAACTGGCCAACAAGCACCCCCGGGTGTCGATCCTGGAGCCGGGCGCCGGCGTCGGCGGACACTGCATTGCCGTTGACCCCTGGTTCATCGTCAACTCCGCGCCGGACGAGGCGCGGCTGATCCGCATGGCGCGCATCGTCAATGACGACAAGCCGCACCGCATCGTTGATCGGGTGACCCTGCTGGCCGACCGGTTCAAGAACGCGGTCGTGGCCTGCTACGGCGTCACCTACAAGCCCGATGTGGACGACCTGCGGGAAAGCCCCGCCCTGGAGATCGTCGAGGCCCTGGCCAAGACCGATGGCCTGTCGGTCCTGGTCTGCGACCCAACCCTGTCGGAGCTGCCGGCCTCCCTGCGCGACCTGTCCAATGTCCACCTGGTGGACCCGGGCCGCGCCCAGAGGGAGAGCGACATCGTCGTCTTCCTGGTGGGCCACCGCCAGTTCAAGCGCCTGGACCCCAACCAGTTCCTGAACAAGGTGGTGGTGGACTCCATCGGGCTGATCTCACGGCCCAATGGGCGGGGGGTCTGACATGGGCTGGCGGGAACAGTTGGATCGCCGGTGGTACCCCGATCACGGGGACCGCTGGGATATCGTGCAATACCGCCAGGAAGTGCTCTCCCTGCTGAAGCCCGGCATGACCGTGCTCGATCTTGGCGCCGGCCGGGGAGCCCTGCCGGAGCTCAACTTCTCAGGATTGGGCGTAACCCTGTGGGGGGCCGATATCGATCCGGTGGTCAAGGAAAATGCAAACCTGGATCGGGCCTTCGTGACCACCCCCACCGAATTTACCGGGGTGCCCGACCAGTCTGTGGATCTTCTGATTTCCTGCAGCGTGCTGGAACATGTTTCCGAACCCGAAGCGCTCCTGAAAGAAGTCTTCCGCGTTCTGAAGCCTGGCGGCGAGTTTCTCGCCAAAACACCCAACAAATTTCACTACATGCCGCTGATCGCGACCCTGACGCCAATTTGGTTTCACAAGCTCTACAACAAATGGCGCGGCCGTGAGGAGGTGGATACGTTCCCCACGCTATACCGTCTGAACAGTCGGAAAACGGTTCAGCGTTTGGCGCCCGGCGCGGGCCTCCATATTGAAAAAATTTGGACTGTGGAAGGGCGACCTGAGTATTTGAGGTTGACCGCGCCGACCTACGCCGTCGGATTTGCCTACGAGAGAATTGTTAATGCCTTAGACGCGGACAATTGGAAGGCGGTTCTATTCTTTCGTGCTACCCGAAGAGATCCATATTCTTCATAAGACTGCAGATCTGAATAATCACCATGCAAATCTCTGATATCCCTACGGACGTGCTTTCTACGCCGATTTGGCAGTTGATAGTGTCGAGGCCAATTGGGCGCCGCGCTGGAACCGAACTCGGGCGTCTCAATGGCGGGCCAGGAGTTGGCTCAGCTGAAAATCACGGACTCAGGCGAGAAGAATTGGGCGGCCGCTGTGGGTAATCAACGAAACCTTAGGCACCTTGTAACCAAGGAAATCCCCGCGGAACATGTCGCGCATTTTCTAGGCAGAACCTTTCTGTTCAGCGCTATCATTGTCGTCGCGATAATATTGATTGCCCTGTCAAGTCCGACCGAATTCGTTCGGACTTGGCTTGGTATATTCTATGCATTATTGATGGCAGCCTTGGTGGTGCCTTATGGAATCTCTGTAAAATGGAGAGCAAAGGACTTCCTTAAACCATCAATGATCTCCATTCTATACGTCGGAGCCTCACTGTCTCTCGGCGCGCTTACTTATGAGTTTGCTTATGTTCTCGTGCGTAGAACGTACTATCTTTATAATTCATGGGAATACATAAGAGAGACGTTCTCTGTTGTTTCGGCGGCGCTGTTGGGAATCTATTTCGTCGCGTGCTTCCGGCCACAGCAAAATGATATCCCCTCAGGCCTTAGGTCTGGCGCCGACAGTCCAATAGCGATCGCTTATCTATTCTGCATCTTAGTGGCAACTTTCCCGTTTGAGCACGCACTTCTGCCGCCGGTCCGTACCATCGTCGCTTGTGGGATCTTAGTACTAGTATTTAGGTCCGATAACCCCGCCAAGTGGGTAATATCTCTGGTGCTATTGGGTCTGCTTGCAGCTATATCTGCGGGCGATAAACGGCATGCGATCTTCCTTCTCGCCTCGCTAGGCCTCGCCTATGCAGTTTTCCCCTCTGTTGGACGGAGCGCGCGCCTGTCGCGAGTCCAGGTAATGGTTGGGGGCGGGTTGGGGATGCTCATCACGTTCTGGCTTGTCGTAGCGATGTCGATTATGCGTGGATACGCTGGCTATCACGTCGACGATATCCTTACAGCTCTTATGCTGGTTCCGGAGTATCTAGGCCGCCCGAACGCTGTTGGTATGCTTTCGCTGAATTTTGAAGTCGGATATGTATTTTTCCATCTTCACAACGCAGTGAATATTGCACTCCAATACGCGGACGTCCGGCTAAATGGAGAGTCGTTTGCAAAAGTATTATTCTTTGGAATCCCAGAGGAGGTCTTTGGATTCAAGCCGACTTCGATCATTGAAAGTTATACGAGATTCTATGATCAAGGCTTTAGGCAGATCGGCGGCTCCTATGGCATCACGCTTGTCGGTGAAGCAGCTTGGAATTTCGGCTATTTCGCCCCGCTAGCTGCGGTTGCTGTATATTTGATATTGGATATACTATTCGCAAAGTTGCATGCCTTTCTCCGCCATGGCGTCTTGGGAGGGGCCATGCTACTTTCTTATCTTCAGTATACACTTCTTGCTGCTCGGGGCGGGGGGCTTGATATGCTTCTTGCGTATTGCGTCCTAGCGGGAGCGGCTGGATTAGTGATCCTCGGTCCCATCGATGCATTCGAGGCGGCGTCGCGGAGGCGGCCAGCGCCCGCGGTGCGACCGTCTCTCTCCCCGGCATGGCCAACTAAGGGGCGCTGATCATGGAGCGCTATTGGCTCGGTGATCGACTGCCGAAAGATAACAATTTTGACCTAATTCGACTGTTCGCAGCCGTTGAAGTCGTCGTCTATCATGCGACGCATCATCTGCATGCGACATTGCCCGCATGGGGCGACTATGCTCTGCAGCAGTTCCGCGGCGTTCCAATATTCTTCTTCATAAGTGGACTGTTAGTTACCTCCAGCCTCGCTGGGCGAGGCAATGTCGTAAAATACTTTGAGCGCAGGGCCCGGCGTGTCTTGCCAGCCCTTTGGGTAGCGGGCGGACTCGCGCTTGTCCTTCTCGGGGCATTCGGCCAGCTGAGCGATCAGCTTTCTTCGCCAAAATTTTGGTTGTGGCTAGGTTCTCAACTTACCGTTTTTCAAGTTTACAATCCCGCGTCCTTTAGGGACTTCGGCGTAGGAGTTGTGAATGGGAGCCTTTGGACGATTCCGGTCGAAATTTCATTCTACCTGGTATTGCCTGCGGCGGTCTTGCTCTCATCTTGGAGCAAGCAGCCCCGATTGACCTTCATCGCTATGGTTTTGGTCGCGATGGCGTTTTCCTTCGTGGCATACGCATTCGTAGTAATTGAAGCGGGTAGCCTGCCGGCACGGCTTGTAAAGATTACACTCCTTCCTCATCTCTGGCTCTTTGCTCTCGGTGTTCTGGCGTTTGTCTACTTCGGTACCCTGGCGGCCATTGTAAGGTGGTGGCCGCCTTTGTTTCCGGCGATATATTTAATCTACGCCTTTGGGCTTCGGCCCTTTTTGCCCGAACTGGTAGCAGAGCTGTTGGGGCAAGGGCTTCTTTCTATGGCGGTTTTAGCCGTAGCCGTCGCAATCCCTCCAATCTCCGACCGCCTGCTAAGGGGGCAAGATTTCTCCTACGGCGTCTACCTCTTCCATATGCTCGTCGTGAACGCGGCCGTCGAACTCGGGCTCGGCGGAGTTCCCACGGTGCTGGTAGTGGTTGCGGTCACCTTCGCGCTTGCGGGTCTTTCATGGAAATACGTGGAGAAGCCGGCCTTGGCTGGAAGCTTTATGCGAACCCGAGTGGAGGCAGAGATTGCGGGTCACAATTGATCAAGCCGATACGAAAGGAACGCAAGCCAAGAGCGGTATGGCGCCCAGCCTGATGCCTTGGCTAGATTGGCTTCGTTTCGCCGCAGCCCTTCTTGTGGTTGTGGCTCACGTTCGCGCGCGCGTGTTCGTCGAGTACGGTTCGCTTACGCCGGATAGCCAAGGGCTGGTCACCCAGGTCGCATTTCTTGTCACACGACTAGGTCACGAGGCCGTCCTGGTCTTCTTTGTCCTCAGTGGATTTCTTGTCGGCGGCCGTGCTGCTGAGCGCGCTGCCCGGGGGGAGTTTCGGTGGTTGGACTATAGCCTCGATCGCGTTAGCCGAATATTTGTGCCCCTGATCCCCGCCGTCATGTTCACGGTCGCCACCATGGCCGTGGTTAGCGAGACCCCAAGCATAGCTGTCATCGCAGGCAATTTGCTGCTGCTGCAAGGAGTGGCTGTTACGCCGCTCGCAGCAAATGGACCGCTTTGGTCGTTGTCCTATGAGGGGTGGTTCTACGTTCTTTGTGGGGCAGCGATGGCCTTGCCTACCGCCAGGGGAACAATAAAGGCGATTGCCGCCAGCCTCCTGACGCTGTCTCTCATAGTTCTGGTTACACTCGAGCCGGTCTATCTTCTTTGCTGGGTGTTAGGCGCCTTCGCCTATTATCTTCGTGCAAAAACTCTTTCCATGTCGGAAACCGTAACTGCCTGTTTTATAATTGTAATAAGCATTGCGATTGCGCAACTCAGCGACATCGCGAAGGCGGCTGCGGTCTTGCATCTTGATAATAGTTCCAGCGTCGCGGCAATCATCCTCGCCATTGGTGTCGGGCTCCTAATCAGGAATTTGAGCGCGGCGCCTGTCGCGCTTAAGGGGTTAGACGGGGTGGGCAATCGGCTGGCCGATTTCTCGTATAGCCTCTACCTCTTTCACTACCCTGTGCTCTTCCTCGCTGCAGGCTTAGGACTTCAGCGCTCCTCCCGTATTGACGTCACTTCGTTGCTGACGGCAGGGGGTTTGGTGGTCGGCTTGCTCGCTTTTTGCTACGTGATGTATCTGCTGTTTGAGCGGCATACGGCGAAGGTGCGGCGCTGGCTCCGCAGACCGCCGCGCCCCGCACATTCTACGGCCGCGCCCCCCTGATCCGCCGTGGCATCGCGAGACCTCACCAGAATGATCCGCTCGTTCGCTCAAGTCGGCGGCGGGCAGGCGGCATACACGCTCTTTCAGGGGCTGTTCGTACTCGCGTCAGTTCGCTTTCTGGCGCCCCAAGCGCTGGCGGAATTCTCGATTGGCATCGCCATATTTACGATCGCCTCCGGCCTGTCGACCTCGGCCCTTCGCCGCGCCTATATCCTCGACTATGAAGAGCTTGGCTTATCGTCGGCTCAGGGTCACTTCCTGGCGGCCCAGGTTCTTCTCCTCATAGCCGGCGCCCTAGTGATCACCGTGCTGTCGGGTGTTTCGGCCGAGGTGAGCCTTTCACTTATCGCGCTCATCGTGGCGAACACGATCTTCGAGAACGCGCGCCTGTTCTTCCAGAGGCATGAGAGTTTTCGGAACTTCGGTCTGCTGACGGCGCTTCAACCAGCGGTGGGTCTGCTGGGCCTTGCCGCACTACTGGCTATGGGCGCGGCGGGTGTACATTGGGCGGCAGCCGGTTGGGCTGTTCTGCTGAGCCAGGCCGCGTCGCGCCTAGTGCTCTTGCCGCTATTTGGGCGACGCATTGTCCCGCTCTTCACCGGCGCGACCGACGGCAGATCAATCCTTGCGGTGCTCCGGCATCTGCTATTGCACAGATATTACCTGCTCAGCCTGTATTATGGCATCCTGAACTGGCTCCTCACCTCAGGAATGTTCTTCCTTTCCCGCGCGGGCAATGAGTTGGAGACAGCGGCGTACGGGGCGACGCAGCGGTATTACGGCATCCTCCTTGCTCTTGTCATAACGGCTCAGTCCGTTCTTCTGCCGGCCTTGGCGAAAGCCGAGACGCTCCAACAGTCGCGCGGAGTCATTCGGAGCTACTACGTGATCTGCCTGCCCTTGACGGCCGCCTTGGCCGTTGTCGCGTTCGCTGCGACGTGGTGGATACCGCTGGTTGACGGCGGGAAATATCCAAGCTCGGTACCGAGTTTCCAGATTCTAGCGGCCATGGTCGCCATTTCGCTTTGGACAAGTATCCACTCGACAATTGTCACCAAGGAAAAGAAATACGTCGCCCTATTGCTCTACGCGGTTGGGGGGGCGGTCGTAACGACGACGTTGTCAGCGCTCTCCCCACCCTCCGCATTCAGCGTCGCTCTTGCCACCGCCATTGGCTTCGCTCTTTCGAGCATCGCCGTTGCAATTCATAGCGAGCTGCTTATGCGAAAAGCTGACAGTCGGACAGACGATGTTGTTTAGGCTGCGTGGATTTTTGCGAGAACTTCTATGATCCGGATCGTTTTCTTTTCCGCCGCGCACCCACCATTCGACAAGAGGGTGTTTGACAAGGAGGCCCGCTCCCTTGCTGAAGCGGGATTCCAAGTTTCGCACGTTTGCCCCAATGAAGCCGGAAAAGGCGACCTTTTGGAGCGTCGTGACGGAGTCGATATTCACGCGATCAGGCGCATCGGTGGGCGGTTCTGGCGGCTTGCCACGCTGTTTCGCACCCTCAGGGTTGCGGCGGCCTTGAGGCCCCATGTCTTGCACTGCAACGAGGTCGATTCCTGGTTTCTCGCCGTCCTAGTCGCCCCATTTATCGGCGCGCGCGTCGTGTTCGACGCTCACGAGGATTATCATGGCATGGTAGGCGAGCGGTTGCCCCGCCCCGTCGCGGGGATCGGCAGGGCGATATTTGGAGCGCTTGTTGCAACTGCAGCTGCGCTCACCTGGCGGATCGTCCTCGCGAAGGACTCGATCATGGGTGACTACCAAGCTTCCCGGGACAAGGTGGTGATCGTCAAAAATTTCGGTCCCATTCCGAATCTCCTGCAAGCTCAGAAGGCTGGTCCGCCGCCATTAAGGATCGTGCATTTGGGCCTCATCGGCCGCAAGCGTGGATGGCCCCAACTGCTGGATGCGTTGGCCCAGTGCAGCGACATCGATTTCCAGGTGACGGTGGCGGGCGAGTTCAACGACAACTCCGAGCCTGAGTTTCGGTCCCGTCTCAAGGAACTCAATTTAGAAAGCCGGGTCGTGCTAGTGCCCTGGATGCCCTACAGCCAAGCCTTCGAACTCCTCGTTCAGTCGCACGTGGGTCTTGTTCTTTTTCAGCCAGGCCCCCGCAACCACGTTCGTGCGCTTCCACACAAGATGTTCGACTATATGGCCGCACGTTGCGCCGTGATCGCGCCTGCGTTTGCCCTTGAAGTCGCATCAATCATTCGAGACAGCGGCGCTGGACCTTTGGTGGATCCCTCGAAGCCGGAGGAGATCGCAAAGGCGCTAAGACTCCTGGCGGACGATGACGTACGCGAGGGTTATGCCTCCGCTGGCCGCCGCGCGGTGGAGAGCGTCTACAATTGGCCGCGTGAGGCGGCGAAGCTCATCTCAATGTACAGTGAATTGCAGGCCCCCATGGGATCTGCCTCAACTACGGTGGCCGGAACCTAATGCGTCAAGTCATCCAATCCCTCGCCGACGGATCAATCGAGGGCGCCAATGTTCCTGCCCCTAGCGCCCGCCGCGGGGGGCTCCTGATCGAGACGGCGGCCACCCTGGTGTCGGCCGGCACCGAGCGCATGCTGCTGGAATTCGGCAAGGGCAACCTGCTGGAAAAGGCGATGCAGCAGCCGCATCGGGTCAAGGAGGTGCTCTCCAAGGCGCGCACCGATGGCGTGCTGGAAACCCTGGAGGCGGTGCGCTCCAAGCTCGATCAGCCGATCCCGCTCGGCTACTGCAACGCCGGTCGTGTCGTGGAGGTGGGAGCCGGCGTGGAGGGCTTCCGGGTTGGCGATCGGGTGGTGTCCAATGGGCCTCATGCCGAGATCGTTGCCGTGCCAAATACGCTATGCGCCCGCATTCCTGACGGGGTGAGCGACGAGGCGGCGGCCTTCACGCCCCTGGCGGCCATCGCCCTGCAGGGGATTCGCCTGACCGAGCCGACCCTGGGGGAGCGGGTGGCCGTGTTCGGCCTGGGCCTGATCGGCCTGATGGCCGTGCAGATCCTGCGGGCCAATGGCTGCCGGGTTCTGGGGCTGGACTTCGACAAGCGCAAGCTGGCCCTGGCCCAGGGTTTCGGCGCCGAGGTGGTGGATCTGTCGGCCGGTGAGGACGCGGTGGCCAGGGGCATGGCCTTCTCCGACGGCCGCGGCGTGGACGCGGTGATCATCGCGGCCTCCACCAAGAGCAACGATCTGGTGAGCCAGGCGGCGAAGATGAGCCGCAAGCGCGGGCGCATTGTGCTCATCGGCGTGGTCGGGTTGGAACTGGACCGCGCCGATTTCTACGAGAAGGAGTTGAGTTTCCAGGTCTCCTGCTCCTATGGCCCCGGCCGATATGATCCCGACTATGAGGATCGGGCGCAGGACTATCCGTTCGGCTTCGTCCGCTGGACGGAACAACGCAATTTCGAGGCGGTGCTGGACCTGATGGCGGCCGGCTCCCTGAAGGTGGATGAACTGATCACCCATCGTTTCCCCATCACCGAGGCGCCCAAGGCCTATGCCGCGCTGACCGACGACGCCCAGGCCATGGGTATCGTCCTGACCTATCCGTCCGAGGCCGCGGAGGCCACGGCGGCCAAGCTGGTGCGGAGCGTGCCGCTCGGCGGCGCTGAGCGCGGCGCCTCGCGTGCGCGGCTTGGGGTGATCGGCGCGGGCCAGTTCGCCTCCCGCGTTCTCATTCCGGCCATGAAGGCCGGCGGCGCTGACCTGGTCACGGTCACCAGCCAAGGGGGCCTCTCGGCCCTGGTGAACGGCCGCAAGAACGGCTTTGCGGAGGCCAGCACCGATGTGGAGGCGGTGCTGAGCGATCCGGGTCTGGACGCCATCATCATCGCCACCCGACACGACAGCCACGCCGCGCTGGCGGAGCGCGCGCTCCTGGCCGGCAAGTCCATCTTCGTGGAGAAGCCCCTGGCGCTTACCGAGCCCGAACTCGATCGGATCTCCGAAGCCGCCCAACCCCGGGAAGGCGGCGGGGCGCCCATCGTCATGGTGGGGTTCAACCGTCGGTTCGCCCCCCTGGCGGTGCGGATGAAGGCCCTGCTGGGTCAGGTCGCCGAACCCAAGACCTTTATCGCAACCGTCAATGCCGGCGCCATTCCCACCGACCATTGGACCCAGGACCCGCAGGTGGGGGGAGGTCGGATTGTCGGCGAGGCCTGCCACTTCGTCGACCTCCTTCGCTTCCTGGCCGGCGCCCCCATCGTGCGGATGCATGCGGTCAAGCTGGGCAAGCCGGCGGCGGGAGTCGCCGAAGACAAGGCGACGCTCGTGCTGGAATTCGCCGACGGCTCCCACGGCACGATCCACTACTTCGCCAACGGCTCGAAGGACTTCCCCAAGGAGCGCATCGAGGCCTTCGGCGGCGGTCGGATCCTGCAGTTGGACAACTTCCGCACCCTGCGGGGCTGGGGTTGGCCGGGCTTCACCAAGCTGAGCCGGCGCCAGGACAAGGGGCATGCGGCATGCGCGGCGGCCTTCGTCTCGGCGCTGAAGACCGGTGGCGCGCCGCCGATCCCCCTCGATGAGGTGATGGAGGTCAGCCGCTGGTCAGTGCGCGCAGCGCGCTTCGACGACTGATCGGCCGCCGTGTTCGCCCGAGCCACACGACTGTTCCATACGGTTCGCTACCTGCGTCCCGTCCAGGTGTACGGCCGCGCGGCGGTGTTGTTTCGGCGGCTGAAGCCTGATCTCCGGCCTGCGCCGGCGGTGCGCGAGATCGCAGGCCCCTGGCAGCTGCCGGCATGGCGCGAGCCCACAATGCTCGGGCCGTCGGAATTCAGATTCCTGAACGAGCAGCACGAGCTGGGCTCGGCGGCCGATTGGAACAACCCGACCTGGCCGCGCCTATGGCTCTATAACCTGCACTATTTCGACGATCTCGACGCGCGGGACGCTGAAGATCGCGGGGCTTGGCATCGGACTCTGATTTCCCGATGGATTGTCGAGAATCCGCCGCCCGTCGGGCCGGGATGGGAGCCCTACTGTCTGTCGCTGCGGATCATGAACTGGTGCCGCTGGGCCTGGTCCGGCGGTGACCTAGGCGCCACCGCGACGCACAGTCTTGCGGTCCAGTTGCGCGCGTTGGCGGACCAGCTGGAGGTGCATCTCCTGGGCAATCATCTCTGGGCGAACGCGAAGGCGCTGGTGATGGGCGGGCTGTTCTTCGAGGGGCCTGAGGCAGACTCCTGGCTGGCGACGGGACTGGGCTATCTCCGACGGGAATTGGGTGAGCAGGTGCTGGCTGACGGCGGCCATTTCGAGCGTTCGCCGATGTACCACAACATAGTTACTGGGGACGTCCTGGATCTCCTAGAGGCCGATCGGATCGTGCCTGGCAGACTGCCTGCCCCCCTGGTGAACGAGATGCGCCGCGCAGCCCAGGGCATGGTGGGCTGGGCCGAGGCAATGACCCATCCGGATGGCGAGCCGGCCTTCTTCAACGACAGCGCCATGGGTATCGCCCCGCCTGCCAGCATGCTGAGGGCCCAGTTGGAGAGGCTTGGGGGCTCAAGTGCGAGCCCACGCGGCGAACTGCTCCATTTGGCGGCGACGGGCTATGTGCGAGCTGAGCTTGGGCCTGTTTTCCTGCTCGCAGACGTCGGGGATGTGGGCCCCGACTATCTCCCCGGCCATGCGCATGCCGACACCCTCTCATTCGAACTCTCCCTCGATGGCCGCCGCCTGTTGGTGAACAGCGGGACCTCGGTCTACGAGGCGTCTGAGCTCAGGCTACGGGAACGCGGAACGGCGGCCCACAACACCGTGGCGGTGGACGACGCGGACTCATCGGAAGTCTGGAGCAGCTTTCGGGTCGCCCGCCGCGCCCGCGCCTTTGACGTTCGGACTGCTCGAGATGGCGGATGCCTCGTCATGGAGGGCGCTCACGACGGCTATCTCCGGCTTGCGGGCCAAGTCGTCCATCGGCGGCGCTGGACGCTCAGCGAGCAGGAACTCCTAGTTGAGGATGAGCTGTCGGGCCGACCGCGGGTGGCCTCTGCCTATTTCCACCTTCATCCCGATGTTGTGCTGCGCGAGACGGGGACGGGGACTTTCCGCGGGAGCTTAGGGCCGCGAAATCTTGAGGTCTTCGTCACGGGGGGGCGCGGTTCAATCGTCGAAACCCAGTGGGCCCCGGAATTCGGTTCGAGGCGGCCAAACGCCTGCCTACGGGTCGATTTGGACGGGATGCGGCTTGCTAGCCGCTGGCGTTGGTCATGACAGGGCGGCAATCGCCTAGCTCTGCCTCGCTGGGCCGCCGGCTCAGCCTGCGGGCCGTGGCGCCGCCACGCTCTCAATGATCCGCAGGTAGCGCTCTGCAAGAACGCGTCGATTATAGTTCGCCCGTACGAAGGACTTGCCGTTAGCCCCAAGCCTGCTTCGCAGGCCTATATCGGCCGATAGCCGCCGTACGGTGGTCGCCAGGGCTTCGGGGTCCTCCGGCTCAACGAAGATCCCGCAATCTCCAGCCTCCAGGATGGCGCGCGCCTGGCCGTCGACCGCGAGGATAATCGGTCGGGACATCGCCATCGCCTCGAACATCTTGGAGGGAATGACCCGGTGAAAAAGCGGTGAGCGGCGCAGAAGCACCAGGCTGACGTCCGTATTCGACCAGATCGTCGGCATCTCGGAGCGCGGTTGGTGATCAAGCATCACCACATTTGTGAGCCCGAGTTCATCCCGGAGGGCCACCAGCTTGGACCGCTGTGCGCCTGAGCCAGCCATGAGATAGGCGATCTCGGGGTCATCGCGCGTCAACTCCGCCGCCCGCAAGAGGGTCTCCAAGTTATGGGCCATTCCGTGGGTGCCGACGTAGCCGAAGACAATCTTGCCCTCCAGACCATGTCTCGCGCGGAAATCGTTCTCCTGTGTCTGGCCGTCAAACAGGTTAAGGTTCACGCCATTTTCAACGATAGCGACGGGGCGGCGAAGCTTCCCGCGCTTGGAGATGTGTTCGACAAACGCGGGAGAGACCGCCACCACCTGATCCGCCACGCCGTAGGCCCAGGCCTCGATTGTTTCGAGCACGCGAAAGGCCAAGCCCTTCTTTAAGGCCGCGACCGCCGAAGCACTTTCCGGCCAGATGTCACGGATTTCCAGAATGAACGGCGACCGCTTGGCTTTCGCCACGATAGCTCCCGAAAGTCCCGCGAAGAACTGAGGCGACGTGGAGATCACGACGTCGGCCTTCGGCAGCCGCGGTAGGTTCAAGACGACGGCCGCAAGAAAGGACAGGTAGTTCAGGCTCCGCCGGATCGTCCCCTGGTTCGCGGCGAGGAAGGTGCCCAGCCGGATCACCTCTACGCCGTCAAGCGTCTCGGTGTAGAGGAGGGGATTACCATAGCCGGGATAGGGCCGGCCCCCGGGGTGGCTAGGCGTGCAGGTCACGACGGTGACATCGTGGCCAAGCGCCGCCCATTCCCCCGCCAATTCGGAAACCCGGTTGGCCGGAGCATTGGATTCTGGGGGATAGTAGTGGGAGAGAAACAGAATTCGCATGAGCTAGCGAACGCCGCCGCCGCTTGTGATCGTCCAGAAGGTCTTAACGACGATCTGCAGGTCCAGAAGAAGAGAGAGCTTTTTGACGTAGAATAGATCGTAGGTGAGCTTGCGGCGTGCTTCGTCGCTCGACGCCGATGGCGGGCTGCTTACCTGGGCCCAACCTGTAATCCCCGGCCGAACGAGGTATCGATATGAATAGTTGGGCAACTTCCCGAGATATTCCCGATGCAGCGGTGTGGCCTCGGGACGGGGACCGATCAGGCTCATGTCTCCCTTCAGCACATTCCAGAACTGGGGAAGTTCGTCGATCCGGAACCGGCGCAGAATTCTACCGACCGGGGTAACTCGACTATCACCGACCACCGCGGCTCTCAGCGCCTCGCCCTCACGCTCAGGTCGCATGGTGCGCAGCTTCCACATGCGGAAGGGTGCGCCACCGAGGCCGATACGTTCTTGCAGGAAGAAGATGGGGCGACCGGTGGTGAGTAGGACAGCCGCCGAACTCAGCAGGGTCAAGGGCAGGGCCACCGGCAAGATGAACACCACCAGCCCGAGATCGAGCAAGCGCTTGATGAGTTGGTATGAGGCGATGCCATTGGGAGGTAAATGATCGACCTCGAAGTGCTCGAGGGAAACCGCGCCGTTCAACTCCTCGATATACTCCCCCACATGGCGGACCTTGCAGCCGGCCAGCATGGCTCGCGAAAGGGCGCGCGCCCAGTCTGCGCTGACCACCTCGCTGAGGGACACGAGGACGATGTCGAACCCGCGGAGATCAGCGCCGGGGTCATTCACGACACGACCAAAAGGGATTGAGATCTTTGTGGCGCCGATCAACGGACCGATGACCGCAACCCGGGTCCGCGTCAGTCGATGTCGCAGCCAGACCACCAGACCCGACACGAGAAGTGCGCCGACGACAGCAGCGATGAACATCGAGCGGGAAAAGAACAGGCGACCCACGAGAATCGCCGCCGCGTATAGACCAAACACCACCACTGTCGCCGCGACGGCCCTGCCCAACTTGAAGTCGAGGCTCCCGCGGACGCGACTTGCGTAGACGGCAGTCAAAAGGCTGCAAGCCACATTGATCGCGAGATGGGTGAGGTTGGTGGGGGATGACACCCAGAAGTCGAAGCCGCGGATCACGCTCACGCTCGCAAGCGTCCAGCCAGCAATAGCGAGGAATGCCGCAAGAAGAACGGTCAGGGAGCGACTATCGAGGCGAGCAGAAAGCTTCGTCGAGTGTCCCTTCGTCGCCGCCTCGTTAATTGGGTTCATAAGCATGCAGCAATGACGCATTCTCAGAAGCATGCCAGCTTCCGCGATAGCGACCTCTCCAATTCATGACTTCGCAGGACTGACCGGTATGCTGCGGGCATTTGAGATCTCGAGCAATGATCTACACCGCCTAACTGTCCTAGCTCACATAGTATTTCTTATATTCAGCATAGTAGTAACCTGGGTCACCATAACCATACTTGGTCTGCTGCTTCATATCCATCTGCGTTAGCGCCACGCCGCCCACATGGGCACCGGTGCCGGACAGCAGGCGGAAGGCCGCCTCGATTGCGTGCTGCGGCGTCTTGCGCCAACGTGCCAGGAAGACCACCACGTCGGCCTTAGGGGCCAGGACGCGGGTATCGGCCACTGGCAGGACCGGGGCGGTGTCCAGGATAACTAGGTCGTAGCGCTGGCGGAGATCGGCCAGCAGTTTGTCCATGGCGACCGAGCCGAAAACGTCCTTCGGTGTGAAGTTGCTCTTCGAGAGCGGCAGGATGTAGGCGCCGCTGGGGGCGTCCAGGGTAATGGTCTGTTCGAGGGTCGCTTCCCCATTGAGGACTTCGAGCAAACCGATTTCAGGTTCGGCCTCCAACATGCGGTTGACGGTGCGGCGGCGAAGGTCGCAGTCCACCACGAGCACTTTGGCGCCCTGCAGGGCGGCCGAGCGGGCCAAGCAGATCGAGGTCGTGGTCTTGCCTTCGCCAGGCAAGGCTGAGGTAATCGCGACAACCTTCACCGGCTCGCCGAGGCGAGAATAGAGCACCGAAGTCCGTAGGTTCCGGAAGGCCTCGGAGAAGCTGGAAAGTGGTTTGGCCATCACATAGTCGATGGGCGCCTCGGTGCGTCCCTCTGCGACCGAGGCCAGCAGCGGTATGGCCCCGAGATAGGAGGTGTCTAGGCGACGCTCGACGTCCTCGGCTGTGGCCAAGCCTGCATCGAGCATTTCGGCGAGCAGAACCGCACCTATGCCGGCGCCGACGGCGAGAACCAGTCCAAGCGCAAGGTTGAGCGCCACCTTAGGTGAACTTTGGCTGGTGGGAATCTTGGCCTTGGAGACGACGCGGGCGTCGGACTGCTCCAGGCCGCCCTGGGTGCTCGTCTCCTTGTAACGGTTAAGGTAGCTCTCATAGAGGGTGCGTGAGGCGTCGGCGTTGCGCTGCAACTCGTTCAATCGCACCATGGCCCGGCTGTTGGCCGCGAGCGTGCCGCGGGCGCCGCCAAGGCTGCCTGAAACGGCCGCGGCGCGCTGGGAAGAAACCTGCGCCTTGGCTTGGAGGTTGGAAATGATCCGCTGGATCTCATCCTGAATCTGGGTGTCGATGTCGGAAAGCTGGCGCTTGGCCTTCAGCATCTCAGGGTGACGTTCACCGTAGCGGCCCTGGAGATCGGCCACCTGCGCGCTCACGGCGGCGCGCTGCTCGCGGAGCTTCTGCACCACGGGCGAGCTCAACGCTTCGCCGACGTCATCGCCCGACGATCCTCTGGAGAGCTGCGAGCGAGCGGTCGACAGGCGAGCCTGGTCCTCGGCCACTTGGGCGCGAGCTTGAGACAGGGTGAGATTGTAGTTGGAGATTTCTTGCTCGGTAAGGTTGGTGCCCGAGGCGCTCAGCAGGTTGTTGGCGATCTTGTACTGCTGAACAGCGGCCTCATCCGTCTGGACCTGACCGCGGAGTTCACCCAGCCGACTGTTGAGCCAGGTCGTCGCCTGTTGGGTGGCGTCGAACTTCGCTTCCATCTGCTCGAGCAGATAGAGTTCGGCGAACTTGTTGGCGATGATCGCGGCCTTGGTGGGGCTGTCGGACTCGTAGTTGACGTTGATGACATAGGTCAGGCCGGCACGCTTGACCGACAATCCGTCGAGTACCGCGTCGACGACCTCCTCATGAAGCTTCTGTGCTTCCACGCTGTTGGCCTGCGGAAGGTTCGGCGCCTTGGCGCCGACGAGGCTGGCAATACCGCCGAGGAGCATCTTGACGCCGCTGGGCTTGCGAACCGCGGCGTTGAACTCCGGATCTTCTTCCAGCTTGAGGCCCTTGACCACGCGCTCGGCCAGTTGCCGGGACTTGAGGATTTCGACCTCGGTATCGACGGCGCTGGAATCGGCCGGCAAGCCGGAGAGGACTTCCTCGACATTGCTGACCCGCTCCTTGCGGGTGTCCAACATCACATTGGCGGTCGCGGTATATTTCGGCGTGGCCTGCAGGGTCACCAGGATGACCGCCAGCAACACGGCCAACGCCACTGCGGCGAACAGCCGGAATCGCCGCCGGAAGGCCACAAAGATGCGGCGGATATCAAGCCCCTCGGCGACGGCTGGCAGCCAGGTCGCGGGCGCTCCCCCGCGCTCCTGAAGATCGGCGTCAGCCACGGTAGAGGAGGGGCTATGCAGGTTCATGCAACTCACGCCTTAACAGTTTGGGCCAGGCGTCTTGCGAACGTCTGGCCCATATTGGGACCGCTTTTTCACGGCCATTCAAAGATCGCGCCAACCCCGCCCCCAGGGTCGCCTAAAGCTGCTTAGAATTGCAGAGTCACGTTCGCACCGACCTTATTGACCTTGAAATCGCCGCCGGCAGCCAAGCCATCTGACTTTTGATCGAAATAGCTGTAGCCGACCGTCAGCCCGACGTGTCGATTCATCAGGTAGGTGGCGCTCACTCCGGCGTTCAGGCGCTTGTCGTTGCGATCGACGCCCTCATACTCGTCCTTGCCATAGGAGAGCTGACCCGACACCAGCACATTGCGCATGAGTTCGTGGTCAATCTGTCCGCCAAAGTTGCTCGAGAGATAGCCAGAGGATCCAAGAATCCCGCTGTCTTCAACCGACCGGGACCCATTCACGCTGACTGTGGTCATGTCGGTCGGGAACCACTCCACCTGGGCTCGTGCGCCCATGCCCGTGATGTCCTTGAAGGCAGGATCGTCATAGGACTGCCGAAGATAGCCCACGCCGACTTCGCCGCGCATCACCGCGCCGAGTTCGAAGTTGGCGCCCGCGAGCGCCTGGACGCCATCGGAGTCCCGGATCAGCACAACCGCTGGCTTCGCCAGGCGGTAGTCGCGCTTGTTGCCTGCGACTTCGAGGAAGATCGCCGTCGCCGGGCTTACGGCATAGTCGGCCCGCGCCGTCAGGCTCGTATTGGTGCGGTCGCGGTCGTCCTGTTCAACATTGAAGCCCGTAGTGGTCCGGCCGTCCTGATAGTCGAACTTGCTGTAGTCAACGCGCGCTGAAACCTTGAGCCGGTTGAACTCCCGGCCTGCAACGACGAAACCGGTCGTCTTGTCGAACTCGATGGGGTTGGCCGCCAAGACGGGCGAGCTTGACGAGGTCCGAGCCTCTGAGAGGCTGGCATACTCAGCGCCGGCGCTGATGCTGGCGCGTCGGGTGATGTCGAGGCGACCGTTCGCGCCGACGGTGTAGTCACTGGTGTTTTCGCTATCGAAGTCGTTGTAGCGGTTGATCACGCTGCGGGCGTATCCCTGCAACGAGTGCCGCGACCAGTCGCTGACCACAACGACTTCGGGCTGAACCCGCCACACGACGTCGTCAACTTCGTTCGTCGATGCGCCGTAGATGTTGTCGTTGTACTCTGGACCGACCGCGACCTTCGGGTACGCCGTGAAGGCTCCCATGGGAACACCGAGCGCTTCGTAGCCAGGATGCGAACGCGCCCGGACGCTGATGTTCCGGTCGCGGGCGAAATTGCTCGCCTCGGCAGCTTGGCCACGTGCGATGAAGCCCCGAGTTTGGGCCAGAGCGTTGGTCGAAGCCCCGGCCGCCAGGACCACGGCCACGGTTGCGAATAGGACGCGCTTATTGGCGGTCACGGTTAGGCCTCACAAATTCGATTGAAGAGGAGCTCCCACGCAGGAACGTACTCAAATGGGTACTAAAGCCGGCACCAACAGGTGCCGGCCGCCGAGATAAAGCTTACGGGACGTGCTGCGCGGTGCCGCCACCGCCACCGGTGCCCGTGCCCGCCGTACCGCCGAAATCGCTGCCCCCGTCCTGGCCGCCGCCGCCCGTGGCTCCCGTGCCGCCGGTGCCCGAATTCGCCTGGATCGTGCTCCGCACAGCGCTCAGAGCAATGTCGGTGGCCGCGGATGCGATGCTGGAAGGCAGGGACGCCATGAAGGCCGCGTCAGCCTTGACTGCGTTGATCGCCGCGACAGCCAACGCCGGATCGACGTTTCGGGTCACATCGGCCACTGCAGCCGCCACGGCTTCGGCGATCTCGTCTTCGGTCGCATTCGGATCGCTCGCCAAGGTATCGAGGATCGTCTGGCGGATCGTGCTTTCGATTGTCAATTTCAGAGCGTTGATCTGCTCGGCCGTCTGCGCGAACGCGACGCTGGCTCCAAACGCAACTGTGCCGATGACGGCAGTGGACGCCATGGCCCGCGCGAGCGCGCCGATGCTCAAGGTCTTGAGGCTCATGTTTATTCCCTCAGCTCGTTCTTAAACGCCGGGCAACCGGCTCTTTCCGCTAATGCCCATATTCCCCTGTCAACGACAAGTCTATTCCTTCAATCTTTTAGTAACCAACGCGAGAAACGGCTTTTTCGGGCGACCTGTGTTCAATGCGCGACGCTTCGATGACATAACGCTGACGCCAGAGCGTGACCATAACGGCGCTCTGCGGATTCTTCACCGCAGCCAACGCCGTCTTAAGTTTGGCCCGGCCACGCCCGTGGGTAGAAAGCGTTTTGGCTTCCTCCCGTGCGGCTTTCTTCAAGTTATTCGGTATCTTGGACCAATTCTCAAGTACGAGACGAATGCGCCAAGGCGCCAGCGTGGGGTCCACCGCGATCAAGTCGTAAGACCGAACGAGCGCCGCTACGCCAGCCGGCGAAAGGCCGCCATGGCGCAGTTGGTCAATATAGGCGATCCGAAGCCAAGAACTCGTGTCGTAGGGGAATTCTCTCAGGGCGAGGTTGCCAAGCCGCTCGGCCGTATCCAGATCGACGGCGGAAGGTTTCCTCGGCGAAACAAGGTCATCGGCCTTGCGGTCGTAGCCCGCGGCGATCGCCGCAATGCGCCAGGTGGCGATCCGGACCTCACCGCCGGAGGTGAGCGCGATCAAGTGGAGTAGGGCCAGGACGAAGGCGACGCCAGCAAGGCTGCCGGCGATCGCGACGGGGATGGATCGTTTCAGGCTCATCGGCTGGAGCCCTGCGAAAGCGCCAACTGCAGGCCCAAGAAATAGGACCACATGGCGGCCATGGAGAAGGCGTCTAAGGCGAAGTCCGTGGCTCCGTGCGCCAGGAACACCACATCGACTGAGATCAGGCCAAACAGGATCAGGGTCATTCGCGATCGAGCGAGCGCGCGCCAGGTCGTGGTCACGAGAATGGATCCGATGCAGCCGAACATCGCGATGGCGCCGACGAGGCCAGCCTGTTCGAGCCACTGTAGATACACATTCAGGATGGCCTTGATGTTCCACAGGGTCGAGTAGTTGGCGGAGTTGATAAGAGTCTGGTTTACCGTCTCGGAACTTCCCAGACCGTAGCCAAGGAGCGGTGAGCGAAGGAAGGCCTGCCAGTGTTCGGCCCAGACCGCTGTACGAAGGACAGTGTCCCGGTCCGTCCGCGAGAAGCGATCGATCACCAGATCACCCGCGATGAAGATGACAACGGCGCCGACAACTAGGGTCGCAAGGCCGATGAGCAGCACGCGGGAGATCTTCACTTTCGCGGAGAATAGGTGGAGGCCGCCAAAGGCAATGAGCGCGGCTATCAGGGCGCCTGCCGCGCCCCGGGAGGCGGTCATTAAGAGGCAGATGGCGAAAGTTAGCGCAAACGCGCCAACGGGGGCGGCGCGGACCACCCGGTCCTGACGGCTACCGGTCCTTAGCTGCCGGAAGAGAACCGCCAAGCTCAGCACCAGCAAGCACGCCATGAAAGTGCCGGCCGTATTCGCATTCAGGAAGTGGCCTTCGAGGCGCCGATCACTTGATTGATAGAGGCTTCCGGTAACGCTTCCGAAGAATGCCCATAGCGCAAGGATCAAGCCCAGCCCGAGTGTTACATTGACTGCGGCGCGGGCTCGTCGATCCGAGGCGCCCGTGAGCGCCCCGACCAGGAAGATGCAGGCCAATCCCATGAGCTTGATGAGCTCCGCCACCGTCGACGACCGATCGATCGTCGTCGAGCCAGGGCCGTATCCGACATAAGCCCATACGGGATGGGGGCCGCCCGGGGCCCAGGGCGTCAATTGGACAACGCCAACCAGGATGACCAGTCCAAAGAGCATGGCCGGCGCCGTGAGCCCCCGCATTCGGACGAGGTCCCTGCGAGAGGCGCCGCGCGTCAGGAGGACACCCAGTACGACGGCCTCGGCCATGACCAGGGAGAACGCCGTCTCAGAATAGAGCGCGGCATAGAAGTAATGTGCGGCGAAGATCGGCAGCAGGCCGGCGAGCGCGACCCAGGTTCCCTCCGGCGGCGGCCACAGTTGCGCGCGTTCGGGCGCCTCGCGGACCTCTTTGTTGGCGCGTCTCCGCGTCTCCGGCGCCTGTGTGCTCACGGAAGTCCTTTCGCCCTGTGGAATGGGCGCAGAGATACCTAGTCGGCGCGGGCGATCAAGAGCGCGCGCACCTGTTCCCGCACAGGGTCCCTTGAATCCACCCGCACCCAGCGGAAGGCGTCGCCCGCGACCTGGCGCTTGACGAAGGTGTAGGGGGCCTCGTTCCAAGGCACGACCCAGGGGGAGAGGTTGTCCAGGACGTATTCGCCTCTTTCACCTGCCACCAGGAGCACCGCGTGTGAGGCGTTCCAGGCCGTCGTCACGACCGCGATGGAGAGCGCGCTGGGCGGGAAGCCTTCGGCGATCAGGGCGCGGCGCTTTTCGAGAGCGAAGTCCTCGCAGTCTCCAAACTTCGTGCCGTCCTCCAGTGGGGTGCTCCAACGCTCCTCGACGCCGTAGTTGTCGATGTCGGTTCGACGGATGATTTCGCGGTTCACCTTGGTGTTCACGCGATTCACCGTCGCCCAGGCGTTTGAATCCATCATGAGGGTCGCGCCGCCGCTTGACGGCGCCGTTTCAGCGGCAGGCGCAGGAGTGGGGTCGGGCGCAGGCGCTTCGAACTTGAAATGGACGAAAGAGATCTTGGCTTGCCCCACCGGTGTCGCGGCGAACTCATCGGCCACAGTTTCACCAAGGAGGCTGAGCCAGTTCACGCGTTCGGACGGGTCGGTCCGAAACTGAAAATTGCTGCGCATGGTCATCCGCGCAATGGCCGGGGTCACTCGGGTGGCCTCGACTTTTGGCTGGGAGATGGAGGCGGAAGCGGTCGGGAGCTCCCGATGCCGGCCGGCCGTTGTGCCCATCTGGGACAGGACCATTTCACGGCTCACCTGGCAGTCTCGCGGTTGACGGCTGCAAAACTCGAGAAAGGCCTGCGGCGCCGCTGCAGGCGCGCCCAGATTCATGGGACCACTCACGGCCGGGGCGCCAGCATGAGCATAGTCTGCCCCGCCCAACATGGAGATCAGTATAGTCGCCGCAGCGAAGTTCTTCGTATTCAAGATCATTTCCCCACTCCGTTCTGGAGTTCCCGTGATCTTGTTTTAGATGAGGCCTCTTAATTGCCGCTGTATTGGCATAGTGTAATTGGTCTGAATTGAGATGGTTTCGCAAACATTTACGTTAATGTTGAGTTCATGTTGGCTTAGGCTGTTATATATACATATTGAACTCGGTTAACCCGAGTTTCCGGCCGTTAAGCAAGATTCGGAACGATTCTTGAAGTCGGTGTTCCGAGTTTCGCCGCGCTGCGGTAGAAGCAAGCCAGAGGGACGTGCGTGGAGCCTAGATTAATGCAGAGGTTGTTTTCGTTGGTGATGGCGGCCCTGGGCGCCGCCTTGCTGCTAGCGCCGACTCTTGCGGCGGCGGCCGAGACCGACGCCGTCGCTGTGGTGCGGGCTATTCCCGAATACCGCATGGGGTCTGGTGACAAGATTCGCGTGATCACCTTCGGCGAGGAGGCGCTGACAGGTGAATTTTCCATCGGTGGATCGGGCATGGTTTCCCTGCCCTTGATCGGCGAAATCAAGGCTGCCGGCCTGTCGGTGCCAGAGTTCCAGGGCATGGTGGAGGCTAAGCTGAAGGAAGGCTACCTCAAGGAGCCCCGCGTCAGCGTCGAGGTCCTCAACTATCGCCCCTTCTATATTCTCGGCGAGGTCGAGAAGCCTGGCACCTATCCCTACACCAACGCCCTGACCGTGGTGAACGCCGTCGCCACGGCGGAAGGCTTCACATACCGGGCCAATACCAAGCGCGTCTTCATCAAGCGTGCGGACGGTCAGCGCGAGGAGGAGTTCCCCCTTAGCACCTCGACCCTTGTGGCCCCCGGCGACACCATCCGCATCGGTGAGCGCTTCTTCTAAGTCTGCAGATGCACAATAGGCTGGGCCCGATGATCTCGGGCCCAGCTGCTTCAGCTTGTCAGTGCGCCATCGAGGTGTAGATGCAGACAATCCTGGTCAGCGGCGGCGCCGGCTATATCGGCTCGCACACCTGCCTGCGTCTGGCGGAAGCCGGGTTCCGACCCGTGGTGTTCGACAACCTGTCGAACGGCCATGCCGAGTTCGCGCAGTGGGGGCCGCTGGAAGTCGGCGACATTCGTGACGCCGCGCGCCTCGATGAGGTGTTCGCCGCCTACAAACCTGCTGCCGTTGTCCATTTTGCCGCCCTCATCGAGGTGGGGGAGAGCGTCCTGCACCCCGCCCGCTTCTACGAGAACAATGTCGCCGGCGCGCTCACCCTGATCGACGCCGCCCGGCGCGCAGAGCTGAACGCCCTGGTCTTCTCGTCGACCTGCGCCACCTATGGCGATCCGATCCAGGTGCCGATGGATGAAAGCCACCCGCAGGCGCCGCTCAATCCCTACGGCCATTCCAAGTTGATGGTGGAGCAGATCCCGCGCGACCTGGATCGCTACGCCGGCTTCCGCTCGGTGATCCTGCGCTATTTCAACGCCGCTGGTTGCGATCCCGAAGGACGCATCGGCGAGCGGCACGAGCCGGAGACCCACGCCATTCCGCTGGCGATCCGGGCGGCCATGGGCTCCAATCACGGCTTCAAGATCTTCGGCGACGA
This sequence comes from Phenylobacterium sp., assembly GCF_037968635.1. Lineage (GTDB taxonomy): Bacteria > Pseudomonadota > Alphaproteobacteria > Caulobacterales > Caulobacteraceae > Phenylobacterium. The sequence continues at coordinate 3,279 of NZ_JBBKVV010000067.1, read as the reverse complement.
CTATCCCACCGCCGACGGCACCGCGGTGCGCGACTATATCCACGTGCTCGACCTCGCCGACGCCCATGTCCTGGCTCTGCGCCACCTTCTAGCCGGCGGGGTGAGTGACATTTTCAATCTCGGCACTGGCACGGGCACCAGCGTCCGTGAACTGGTGGCCGCCATCAAGCAGGCTTCCGGCGGCACCTTCGACGCTCAGTCGGCCCCCCGCCGTCCCGGCGACGCCCCGGCCCTGGTGGCCGACAATCGCAAGGCCCGCGCGGTCCTGGGCTGGGCCCCGCGCTACGGCCTTGCAGATATCATTGAGACCGCCTGGCGCTGGCATCAGGCGGAAGCGGCGCGAGCGAAGGCCTAACCACGGCGCCCTACCTTCTCGTACGCGCCAATTGCGCCGCCTTACCCAATTGAGGCAGACAGTGGCGCGCCACCCCAGTGGCGCCGCGCGTGAGACCTCGCGACCGGCCTCCATCCAAGGGATTGAAGCGCTTCATGTCGCCTACAAACGATTTCGCGTCTCTGCGCGAGGCGGCTGACTGGTACGACGACTGGCTGCGTGTGCATGCCCTGCCGCTCTGGTGGGAGGCGGGGACCGACCACGTTCGTGGGGGCTTTCTCGAAGCCCTGAGCCTGCAGGGCGAGCCGCGGCCAGCTCCGCGCCGTGGGCGGGTCCAGGGGCGTCAGATATTCACCTATGCGCAGGCAGGCATGATGGGCTGGGATGGCCCATGGCGGCAGGCGGCCTGGCACGGCGTCGACTACATGTTGGCCCACTTCCAACGCGAGGATGGACTGATCCGCACACTCGTCGGCTTGAACGGCGAGCCGATCGATGACACCGCCATGCTCTATGATCAGGCCTTCGCGATCCTGGGCTTGGCGACCCTGCACCAGGTCGATCCTGGCCGCAGCGATCTGGTCGCCGAGGGCGACAAGATTCGGCATGGCCTGCAATCCATGCGGCACGTCCATGGCGGCTTCCGGGAGAACATCGTCCAGCCCTTCCAGGCCAATGCCCATATGCATCTGCTCGAGGCGGCGATGGCTTGGGGGGAGGGCGGCGAGGCCTCCTGGGACGCCCTGGCCGATGAGATCGTCGAGGCGGCGCTTACCACCTTCATCGATCCTGAGGGCGGGTTCCTGAGGGAATTTTTCGACGAAGAATGGCGGCCAGCCGCTGGCGACGAGGGGCGTCTGGTGGAACCGGGTCATCAATTTGAATGGGCTTGGCTACTTGAGCGTTGGGGCCGCCAGCGTGGTCGGGCCGACGCGCGAACGATGGCCCGGCGACTTTTCGCTATTGGACGCAAAGGCGTCGACCCGGTCCGTGGGGTCGCGGTCAACGAACTTTGGGACGACCTCACCCTGCGCGACGGCACGGCGCGGCTATGGCCGCAAACGGAACATCTGAAGGCCGCGCTGATCCTGGACGATCTCGACGCTGCCCTGGAGGCGGCCAATGGATTGAGGCGATATCTTGAGACGCCCCGCCTCGGGGTGTGGCGTGACAGGATGAATGTGGATGGCCACTTCCAGGAGGGGCCGGCGCCGGCGACGTCACTCTATCACCTAATCCTAGCCTGTAAGAGCTTGGCCGATAGCCAAGCCTAACCACTTCAACCCAGGGCGTGCCTTAGGGGAGGAGATGCTTTGGTTTCCTGCGCTTGGCGACGGTTGTGTGTGGGCTTGTGCTGCGGGCGGTGGCGCACATTGTGTTATCGCCGAACTGACCCGCTACGTCGCCGCAGACGTCCGATAACGCCTGAAGTGGTGGTGGCCTGCCTCGGGCGGCGGCGAAGTTCGGGTGGCCTCTTCATCCACGCAAGCCACTCCACGGCCCGCTCTCGTCGCTGGGGCGTCCGGCGCATCAAGTCGCCGGGAAAAGCTGCGGAAACAGCAGGTCGAGGGACTTGGTGGGGAAGCGGAGTGAGACGGGGCCTTTGGGCGTTTCGGAATCCAGAAGTCCCTCGTCGATCAGTTGCCCGAGAACGACGCGCGCCGTCCGCTCCGGCAGCCGCGTGATGCGGTCTGCGTCACCTCTGGCGAACTCGCCTCGGATCGCAGCCTCTTCCAGCAACCGGAACGCCTCGGGCTTCAGGCGGCCACTGCGTTCGACGTAGAGCCGCAACCGCCCCGTCAGGTTGGGCAGGTCGAACAGGCTGGACATGAAGGTCACCTGATCGAGGCAGACCTTCAGGAACCACAGGACGAACTCTTCCAAGGCGGCGAGCGAGAGGTTCCCGCGTCCATCCCGATCCCCCTGACGGGGCGTGTCGGCGCGGGCCATCATCTGTTTGTATTCCTGACGGCTCTCAAGGCCGCGCGCCAAACCCCGTGAGACCGACCACAGGCCATGGGCGCCGATGCCTGCCGTCTGGATCATGGCGTGGCTCATCAGGCGGCTGACACGGCCGTTCCCATCGGGAAATGGGTGAATGTAGTTGAAGCGATGGTGGGCCGCCGGGATCGCAAGGATTTTCCCGGCCGTCCCCAACTGATTCCGGGCATACCGTTGGGCGAAGCGATCCATGAAGGCGGCGACGCGCTCGCTCGAAGGCGGCAGATGGCGGCCGACCTCCACGTCGTGCTCGGGCTTATCGCGCAAGCGGCCCGGCTCCATGCCGAAGCTGTGGTGAACCCCGTTGATCAGCAGCATCGCTTCGGGTGCGTCTTGATAGAACTCCGCGTGAAGTCCCTTTAGGAACTCTACCGACACGGGGTCGGGCAAGTCGCGCTGGGCACACAGAAGGTCGATGTGAGCTTGAACGCGAACATGGGCGGCGGCTTCGATCTGAAGGTTTCGCCGCCCCTCGTCATCATCGAGATCGCCCGACAGCGCGCGCTCGATGTCACGCGGCCGGGTGATGTGCCCCTCGATGAGGTTGCTGTAGTACGAGTTCATGACGCGCACGAGCGAGGCAAGTTGCTGTGCGGTGCGGGGATGCAGCGCAGCCCCCAACATCGATGCCCGCGCCGTCAGGTCGGCGAGCGCATCGGCAATCGGGGCTGTAGCTCCATCAAGGAGCGTCGGTTCAATCCGGCCAACGGTCTCGGGAGAGGTCATTCTTGCCGATCTTCTGTGGGCTCGAGAGAAGCGCGAAGTCATTTTAACACATAGGATTAGACCCCGCCTTGCCGATCTTCTTGCCGATGTTCCTGCCGATCTTCTCGCCGATCTCCATGCCGATCGGCCCAAACGAATGAAAGCCGGTTCATCACTGAACCCACCTTAGCCAACTGTCCGAATTTCCGGCGTCGCCTCCGATGTCCGATAACGCCTGA
>NZ_JBBKVV010000066.1:0-15143 GCF_037968635.1 Phenylobacterium sp. | reverse complement strand
GCCCTGGAGCGCGCTCTGGCGGCCCAAGGTTATGCCGAGCCCACGCCTGTACAGGACGCCGTGTTGGCCGAAGACGCCGCAGGACGCGACCTGCTGGTCTCGGCCCAGACTGGTTCAGGAAAGACCGTGGCCTTCGGACTTGCGGCGGGACCGACGCTGCTCGAGGGTGCGGAGAAGTTCGGACCGGCGGGCTCGCCCCTGGCCCTGGTCATCGCGCCGACCCGCGAACTGGCCATGCAGGTCAGCGTCGAACTGACCTGGCTCTATTCCCAGACCGGCGCCCGGGTGGAAACCTGTGTCGGCGGCATGGATCCGCGCCGGGAGCAGCGGGCCCTGGCGGGCGGCGTTCACATCGTCGTGGGCACGCCGGGCCGTCTGAAGGACCACCTGGAACGTGGCAATCTCGACCTCTCGGCCCTGCGCGTCGTCGTGCTGGACGAGGCCGACGAAATGCTCGACATGGGCTTCCGCGAGGATCTGGAAGAGATCCTGGACAGCGCGCCCGCCGGCCGCCGCACCCTGCTGTTTTCCGCCACCATCGCCCGCGAGATCGCGATGCTGGCCAAGCGCTATCAGAAGGACGCGGTGCGGATCGACACCGTCGACCGCCATGAGCCGCACCGCGACATCGAATACCGCGCCATTCGCGTGGCGCCCAACGAGGTCGAGAACGGCGTCGTCAACGTGCTGCGCTTCTTCGAGAGCCCCTCGGCCTTGGTGTTCTGCAACACCCGCGAGGGCGTGCGGCACATGCATGCGGCCCTGCGCGAGCGCGGCTTCGCCGTGGTGGGCCTGTCGGGTGAGCTTGGCCAGCGGGAGCGTTCCGACGCCCTCCAGGCCCTGCGCGACGGCCAGGCCCGGGTCTGTGTCGCCACCGACGTCGCCGCCCGCGGCCTCGACCTGCCTGACCTCGGCCTGGTGATCCACGCCGACCTGCCGGTGAACAAGGCTGGCCTGCTGCACCGTTCGGGCCGTACTGGCCGGGCGGGCAAGAAGGGCGTCTCGGTCCTGCTGGTCTCCTACACGCGCCGCCGCAAGGCCGAGCAACTGCTGGCCTCGGCCAATATCGAGGCGACCTGGCAGGGGCCGCCGACCCCGGAGATGATCCGCGAGCGTGACCAGACCCGGCTGCTGGAGGACCCGATCCTCACCGAGCCCCTGGCCGAGGAAGACATGGCCCTGGCCAAGCTGGTCCTGGCCAACCGTACGCCGGAAGAGGTGGCTGCGGCTCTGATCCGCCTGCACCGGGCGCGTCTGCCGGCCGCCGAGGACCTGCACACCGATCCCCGCGACAGTCAGGGCACTTCGTCGGGGCCCATGCCTCGCGCCGACCGCTGGAGCCCGGACCGCGAAGGCCCGGTGGGTCGTCCCGAACGCCTGGACCCCAACGAGGTCACCTGGTTCCGCATCAATGTCGGCCGCGCCAAGAACGCCGATCCCAAATGGCTGATCCCGATGATCTGCCGCCTGGGCCACGTGACCAAGCCGGAGATCGGCTCCATCAAGATCTTCGATCAGGACACCAAGTTCGAGATCGCCAAACACGCCGAGGCCAAGTTCGCCGCCGCCGTGAAGGCGACGATGAACGACGAGATCAAGATCGAGCCCACCGTGGCCCCGGCCTCGGGCCAGAAAACCGCCCCGCCGCGCGGCGCCGGTGGTCCGCCCCGTGGCGCACCGTCCTCGGACGGCCCCGCGCGATCCTTCAAGACCGGCCCGCGTCCTGAGTACAAGGGCAAGAGCGAGGGCGGCTATAAGGGCAAGAGCGACGGTCCCTACAAGGGGCCGCCCAAGGAGGGCGGCGGCTACAAGGGCAAGCCTGAGAACTTCAAGGGCCCCGCCAAGGAAGGCGGCGGCTACAAGGGCAAGGCCGAGAACTTCAAGGGTCCGCCCAAGGCCGCTGGCTTCAAGAAGCCCTTCAACAAGAACAAGTCCAACGCGGGACCGAAGGGCTAGGGATTCTCCAACCCCGCCACGGTGAGCAGCGCCGCCAGGCCGACGCTCATCCCCTTCACGCTGGGGCCCCTCTCCACATCGATCCACTCGTCCAGCGCATGGGCCCGGCCGCCCTTGCCGCCGGAGCCAATGGTGACGGCGGGGATGCCGAGGCTCATCGGCACATTGGCGTCGGTGGACGAGGCGTCGTGGGCCGGGGTGTAGCCCAGTGCGGCGATGGCTTCATGGGTGGCCGTGACGATGGCGGCCTTGCGGTCCGTGCGGCCCGCCGGACGCTCGCCTATGACCTTGGCCTCAAAGCTGACCTTGCCGAAGCGGGTGGAGCGTGCGGCGTTCTCGGTCTCGACCGCCTCGGACAGGATCGCCTGTAGCGTGGCGTCCAGCTTTGCGAGCTCGGCGGCGCTTTCCGAGCGCATGTCGAAGTCCATGAACACCTCGCCGGGAATGGCGTTCACCGACGTGCCGCCGCCGGTGACGCTGGCGGCGTAGGTGGTCTTGGGCGCGGCGGATGGCTTGACGGCGTAGAGATCCACCACCGCCTTGGACATGGCCGCCATCGGATTGACCATGCCGAAGGCCCCATAGCTGTGACCGCCGGGGCCGCGGAACACCACGTGATAGCGCTTGGACCCCACGCCCTGGTCCACGACGCGGGACGGGTCGTTGCCGTCCATGGAGAAGAAGGCGCTGATCTGGCTCTTGTACTTGCCGGCGTTGAACAGGTAGCGGACTCCTCGCAGGTCGCCCGCGCCCTCCTCGCCGACATTGCCGACGAAGAGGATGTCCGAAGTGGTGGTGATCTTCGCGGCGTCCATCGCGCGGACATAGGCCAGCAGCACGGCCAGGGACCGGGTGTCGTCGCCGATACCGGGCGCCATCAGCTTGGTCCCCTCGCGGCGCACCTTCACGTCGGTCCCCTCCGGGAAGACCGTATCCAGGTGGGCGGCGAGCACGACGTAGGGTCCCTTGCCCCTGGTCCTGGCGCCGGGGCGGACCCCCATGACATTGCCCTCCGGGTCCATCTCCACATCCGTCAGGCCGTGCGCCTTGAGCATGGCCAGATAGGCCTGGCCCCGCGCGGTCTCCTTGAAGGGCGGGGCGGGGATTTCCGTCAGCGCGATGATGTCGGACACCGTGCGGTCATGGTCGGCGTCGAGCCTGACGACGGCGGCCTTGAAGGCCGGGCTGTCTACCACGGCCTGGGCCGACAGACCGGCCGCCGCGCCGGCGTCGGTGGCCAGGGCCAGGGCGGCAAACAGGGAGGCGAGGGCGGTCGGGCGCATGAAAACTCCGTCGAGCTGCAGGTTTCATAGCTTGGATTCGCCGGACCGTCGGTCTCCTCCTCGAATGCCGACGTTATTTGAAAATCCTTCGCGGGCCCAAGATCGGACGCCGAGTGCTGTCGCACGCCACAGTCGCAATCCCCATTCTGGGTAAACGAGAGGTTGAAAAGCTCTCGTTTACACATCGAGTTCTTTCATAGGCCCATGCAGAGCACCGCCCGGGTCAATCTGGAGAACGCCGCCGGCCTTATCGTCGACGACAACGCCCAGGCGTTGGACCTGCTCGCGAGCGTCCTCTCCAGTTTCGGCATGAAGGACCTGGCGCGCGCTTCCAGCGCGATGGAGGCGATGGACGTCATCAAGAGCCGCCGGATCGACCTGATAATGACCGACGGCCAGATGCCGGTGATGGATGGCTACGATTTTGTCCGCTGGGTGCGTACCCAGCCCGACGAGGAAAAGCGCCTGACCCCGGCCATCGTGGTCACCGCCCACTCCCGCAAGAGCCAGGTCATGCGCGCGCGTGATTGCGGCGCGAACTTCATCATCACGAAACCGATCACCCCCAAGGTGATCCTTGAGCGCATTCTCTGGGTCTCCCAGGGCAAGCGAATGTTCATCGAGACAGACAACTACATCGGCCCTGACCGCCGCTTCAAACAGGCGGGCATGCCGGAAGAATTTCCCGACGGCCGCCGCCGGGACGACCAACCAGCCGAGGTTGGCGCATTGGCCGGCGACAATATGAGCCAGGAGGAATTGAACAACATGATCGCCCCGCAGAAGGTCGCCCTATGAGCGTCGTGCGGAAGTTCATGGTCACCCCAAGGCTCGCCTCGCTGATCAAGGCGCCGGGCGGGCTATACGTCGCTGAAGCCTTGAAGCGCGGTGCGGCGGCGGTGGAAGCGTCCCGCGACACCTGTCTGTCGGAGGTCGACGCGGCGCTGGAGGAGATGGACGCCCTGGCCAAAACGCCCGGCTTCGACCCCGAGGCGATGTACAACCAGTCGGCTCGGCTGATCTGCTTCTGCGGCGCCTTTTCAGACGACAGCCTGGTCACCGCGGCACGCTCGCTGTGCGAACTGCTGGATCGTGCGGGCGAGGCCGGCCGTCGCGACGACCGCGGTGTGAAGGTCCACCTGGCTTCCCTGCGCCTGCTGCATCGCACCGAGGCGGACGACGAGACCCGCAAGGCCATCCTGGCCGGCCTGGCCCAAGTGGTGGACCGCTACGAGCGAGACGCCAAGGCTGAGGCCTAGAGCGAGCGGCGCAGTTCGCGGGAGATCACCGCCTCTCGCGGCTGTTCGTTGAGCTCGTAGGTTCCGGCCGGCGTCTCGGTGGTGAGCCCGGCCTTGCCGGGACCGTCCAACCTTAGCCACTCCAGGCCCTGGGCCAGGGTCAGGACGACGGGTTGGGTCTCCTGAACGCCGGCCAGATCCGCGCCCGCCGGACCGGTGACGGTGGCGAAGCTCTCCAAGGAGCCGTCGGCGGTCTCGGCCCGGTCCCAGATGGCGGCGAAGTAACGGACCTTGTCGGTCGGGTTCTCCGGTCTCCAGGTCGCCTCCCAGCGGCGCTTGGGCTGGCCCTTCCGCCATCCGGGCGGCTCGCCATAGACGATGAACGAGGTCAGGGGCACGAGCGCGCGGCGGGCGCCATAGGCCTCCCGGAAGATCGGCGAGGTCTCCAGAGCGTCGATCCCGGCATTGGCGCACAGCGTCTTCCAGGCCAGGATCGGTCCTTTGTGAAAGGCCGGCACCATCCACCAGCGGCGCGCCACGGCCTCCAGCCCTTCGTCGCCGTCGCGGATCATGAAGGTCAGGTCGGTCGGCTTGATCGGCGCGTCCCAGGGACGTTGCGGCGGCGTGTCGGTCCAGAAGACCGGCGTGGTCTCGAACCGCCGGTGATCTTCGCCGGGGTGGGCCCGCAGATGGAACTCGATGCTCATGGCGGGTGCTATGCGCGCCACCTTCCCGGCCAGCAAGGCCGCGCGCCGGCCGGCGTCCGGATTACAGCGAATTAACGTGGGGCGCGGCTTCCACTGCGCCGGTGGGCCTCCTAGGGTCCGCGTAACAACTGTAACAGTTCCAAGGAGGGCGCGATGCGCAACCGCCGCCAACTTCTGCTGACCGCCGGCGCGACCCTGGCCCTGGCCGGATGCGCCACCGCCCGCCCGGGGCCCCTGCCGTCCACGCCGCCGCCTGCGCTGCCGCCGGGACCCAGCGCCAACGAGCAACTCGCCAAGCTGTTGGACACCTTCTTCGAAGAGGCGTTGGACGACTCCCCGGAACTCGTCACCCAACTCGGCCTCGACAAGGGGGCGCGGGCTGACTCCAAGCGCCGGCTGTCGGACGCGTCCATCGCCGACCTAGAGAAGGACAGGGAACGGACGGCGAGCCAACTCGCCCGGATGCGGGCCGTGGACCGGTCACAACTGACCGGCATGAGCGCCATCAACTACGACTCGGTGATCTTCGGCCTGGCCAATACCGACGAGGCCAACAAACGCTTCAAGTTCGGCTCCGAGGGGGCGGGCTTCCCCTACGTGCTGTCGCAGCTCAGCGGGTCCTACCGCTCGACCCCCGACTTCCTGGGCAACCAGCACGTCATCGAGACCAAGGATGACGCCGACGCCTATCTGTCGCGCCTTGAAGCCTACGCCTCTGGGATGGACCAGGAGACCGAGCGCGCGCGCCGCGATGTCGGCCTGGGGATGATCCCGCCAGACTTCGCCATCGACGGGGCGCTGGTCCAGATGAACAACCTGCGCACCTCGCCCGACCGGTCGCCGCTGGTGAGCCAGCTCGTCGTCAAGGTGAAGGCCAAGCAGATCGCCGGCGACTACGGCGCCTACGCCTCGAAGATCTACCTGGAGAAGGTGCGCCCCGCCCTGGAACGGCAGATCGCCTTCATGAAGGAAATCCGGCCCAAGGCGGTGCATGACGCGGGGATCGGCGGCCGACCAGATGGCGAGGCCTACTACGCCCTGGCCCTGCGCAACGCCACCACCACCACCCTGTCAGCGGCCGAAATCCACCAGATCGGGCTGGAGCAGGCCAGGGAGCTGTCGGCGCGAGCCGACACCATTCTGAAAAGCCAGGGCTATAGCAAGGGCAGCGTCGGAGCGCGGATCCAGGCGCTCTACAAGGACAAGAAGTACCACTACCCAAACACCGATCCGGGCAAGGAGAAGCTGATCGCCGACCTGAACCTGCAGGTCCAGGCGATGACCAGGCGGTTGCCGGAGTATTTCGGGACGCTGCCCAAGGCGCCGCTGGATATCAAGCGGGTGCCCAAGTTCATCGAGGCCGGCGCGCCGGGCGGCTACTACAACCAGGCGACCCTGGATGGGTCGCGGCCGGGCATCTACTGGATCAACCTGCGCGACACCGCAGAGTATCCCACTTGGACTCTGCCGACGCTCACCTATCACGAGGGCCTTCCGGGTCACCACCTGCAACTCACCCTGCAACAGGAAGCCGACCTGCCCATGCTGCGGCGCGCGACCTTCCTGTCGGCCTATGGCGAGGGCTGGGCGCTCTATGCCGAGAAGCTGGCCCAGGAGATGGGGGTTTATGCCGACGATCCCATCGCCGAGATCGGCTACCTGCAGTCGTCTCTGTTCCGCTCCGGCCGCCTGGTGGTGGACACTGGCATGCACGCCATGGGCTGGAGCCGCGAAAAGGCCATCGAGACCATGACCTCGATCGACGGCTCGCCCACCAGCGCCGCCACCACAGAGATCGAACGATATTCCGTGTGGCCGGGGCAGGCCTGCAGCTACATGGTCGGCAAGCTCACCTGGCTGCGGCTGCGGGAGAAGGCGCAAGGTGCGCTGGGGCCACGCTTCGACATCCGCAGGTTCCACGACGCGGGCCTGCTGTCGGGCGCCATGCCGCTGACGGTTCTGGAAGCCGTGATCGACGCCTACATCGCCACCAGCAAGGCCTGATCCCATGACCGTTCTCGATCGCCGCAGCTTCCTCGCCACCACCGCCGGAGCCGCCCTGTTGACGGCCGCGCCCGTCCTGGCCCAGGGGTCAGAGGACGCCAGGCTGAGGGCCCTGCTGGACAAGATTTTCGAGGATCAGGTGGACGACAGTCCCGAGCGGGCCACATCGCTCGGCCTCGACAAGGGGCCGAGGGCGGCGCTGAAGGGTCAGCTCGAAGCGCGCTCGGCGGAAGCCCGCGAGGCGCGGCTGGCCAAGGTGAAAGCAAGGGTTGCGGCGCTGGGCGCCATCGACCGCACGGCGCTGTCGGCGGCCTCCAGGGTCGACCTCGACGTGGTGCTATACCAGAACAGCCACGCCCTCTCGAACGGTGAGGCCTACAGGTTCGGCGCTGTGGGTGGCCGATTCTCGCCCTATGTGATCAGCCAGCAGAACGGCGCCTATCAGGATATCCCCGACTTCCTGGACAACCAGCACCGGGTGGCGTCCAGCGCCGACGCCGACGCCTGGATCTCGCGCCTGCACGCCTTCGGCAAGATCCTGGACCAGGACCTGGACCGGATGAAGTCTGATGTGGCCGCCGGCGTCGTGCCGCCAGACTTTGTCTGCGACCTGACGCTGGCCCAGCTCAAGGCGCTTCGTGACCAGCCACCGGAGTCGACCGTTCTGGTGACCTCGCTGGCCGCAAAGGCCAAGGCCGCGGGACTGACCGCAGACTATGCGACCCCGGCGGCGAAGATCGTCGCCGAGGAGATCTACCCCGCCTTGGACCGGCAGATCGCCGCGGTCCAGGCCAGTCGCGCGATCGCAACCTCGGAGGCTGGCGTCGGCCGCCTGAAGAACGCGGAAGCCTACTACGCCGACGCCTGCGAGGCCTCGACCACCACCACCATGACGCCGCGAGAGATCCACCAACTGGGTCTCGATCAGGTCGCCGACATCACCGCGCGGCTCGACGCCATCCTGAAGGCCCAGGGCATGACCAAGGGGACCGTGGCCGAACGGCTCAACGCCCTGAACAACGACCCCTCGCAGGTCTACGCCAATACCGACGCCGGCCGGGCCGAACTGATCGCGGCGCTGAATGTCCAGATCGTCGAGGTCTACAAGACCCTGCCGCTCGCCTTCGACACCCTGCCCAAGGCCAAGGTGGAGGTGAAGCGGGTGCCGGCCTTCATCCAGGACGGCGCGTCCAACGGCTACTACCAGAGCGCGGCGCTGGATGGCTCGCGCCCGGCGGCCTTCTTCATCAACCTGAAGGACACCCACGAGTGGCCGAAATATAATCTCCCGACCCTGGTCTATCATGAGACCGCGCCTGGCCATCACCTGCAGATCGCCCTGGCTCAGGAGAGCACGCGTATCCCGATCATCCGCCGCACCGGCGGCAGCTTCTCGGCCTTCTCGGAAGGCTGGGCGCTCTATGCCGAGCAACTGGCGGCGGAGACGGGCTCCTATGAGAACGATCCGCTGGGAGAGGCGGGCTTCCTGCAGTCCCTGCTGTTCCGCGCCTCACGGCTGGTGATCGACACCGGCCTGCATTCCAAGGGTTGGAGCCGGGAGAAGGCCACCGACTACATGGTGGTGGTCACCGGCTATCCGAAGAGCCGCGCCCAGCGGGAGGTGGAACGCTACTGCGTCGCGCCGGGCCAGGCCTGCAGCTACAAGGTGGGCCACACCCGCTGGATGAAGATCCGCGACGGCGCCAAGGCCAAATTGGGCGCGGGTTTCAACCTCAAAGCGTATCACGACGTAGCCCTGCTCTCGGGATCCATGCCCATGACGGTGCTGGAGCGCCACATGGCTGAATGGCTGGCGACACAGGGGTAGGCAGCGGGGATCGTCGCCCAGGTGGCGCAGATCAACGGCGTGGTGGCCGAAATCGCGGCCAGCGCCCAGGAACAGGCCACCGGCCTGCATCAGGTCAATATCGCCGTGAACCAGATGGATCAGGTCACCCAGCAGAACGCCGCCATGGTCGAGCAGACGACAGCGGCCAGCCCCTCTCTGGCCAAGGCGGCCGGGGAACTGGCGCAATTGATGACTCGGTTCCGGCTGACCTCGGGCGGAGCCCAGATGAGAGCGGCGGCCTAGCGAAGGCCAGCGGCTGGGGCCTAGCCCCAGCTGTCTACGGCGCCGACCCGGCGGGCGGCAGGTTTGACGTTGGTGTTGGCCAGGCCCGCAGCGGTCGCGGGCACGTCCAAGGGCGCGCCGTAAAGCCAGCCCTGCGCATAGTCGACCCCGGCGCGGCGGACGGCCTCCTCGGCCTGAGGGGTCTCCACCATCTCGGCCAGGGTGCGAACGCCGAGTTCGCCGCACATGGTCACCAGGTGGCGGATAAAGGTGCTCTCGCGGCCGCCGTGCTGCAGTTCGCGGATGTAGCGGCCGTCGATCTTCACGATGTCGAGAGAGAGCTGCTGGAGGTAGGCCAGCGACGCGGCTCCGGCCCCGAAGTCGTCCAGGCAGATCAGGATGCCCTCGGCCCGCAGCGCCTGGAGATGGCGGTCGGCCAGCGCCAGGTCCTCGATGGCGGCGCTCTCGGTCAGTTCGAACAGCAGGCGGCCATTGGCCTTGGGATTGCCCGCCAGCATGGTGCGGACAGCTTCCACGAAGTTCGGGCTGGTGATGGTGCGGCCGGAGATATTGGCGGCCAGCTTAAGGCTCGGATCCGCCACCAGCTTGGCGATGGTGCGTTCCACCACCGCGATGTCTAGCGGCTCGATCAGGTCGAGCTCCTCGGCCATGCGGATCATGGGGAAGGGGCTCGCGTTGTCACCGAAGCGGACCAGGACCTCGTGGTGGTGGACGGCGCAGGATTTCTTCAGGTCCACCACGGGCTGATAGACGAGGCGGAAGTTGCGGTCGGCCACGGCCTGGCTCAGGGCGCCGACCTCCACCAGGGTGCGGCGCACCGAGCGGGTAACCGCCTCGTTGAGCGAGGCGGGCGAGGCGGCGTCCAGGCCGTCCTTGATGAAGTTGTCGAGGGAATAGCGGATCGCCCGCAGGAGCTGGGCCGGAGAGGCTTCGCCCTTCAGCGACAGGGTCTTGGCCATGGCCTCGACGCCATGGGCGGGATCGATGGCCAGCAGGTGCAGCAGGCGTTGGGCCAGGGCCTCGCCGCTCTCGCCCTGATGACGCACCAGGGCGTAGCGGTCGCCGCCGAGATCGGCCGCCGCGCCGCCGCCGTGGGACTGGGCGCGCAGGGCGCCGGCCAGCCGCAGTTCCATGTCCTTGGCCGCCTCGGGCCCAAGCACTTTGCGCAGGGAGGTCAGGCCGCCCATCTCGATGAAGGCCAGTTCCAGCTCCAGGCCCGTGGCCTTGCCGGTCTCGAACAGGGCCGCTGTTACGGTCTCCAGGCCGGCCTTGTCGTGCAGGCCATGGGTGGCGTTTGGCGCTGCTCGGCTGAAGGTGCAGGAGATGGCGTCGTCGTTGCCGGGGAGACGGAAGACCGACATGGCCGCAGCGCGCTCGCTGCCCCCATTGCCGGCCAGGGTGACCACCAGGGGGCCGCCGCGCTTGCCGTCGGTGAGGCCATCGAGCAGGGCCTGGACCATGGCCCGGTCGCGGGCGTCGATAAAGTCGCGCCAGGCTCTCCCCACCAGGGCGGTTTCCCGGGAGCCGGACAGGGCTTCGCTGGCGCCGATCGCGAAAGCGATCTGGCCGTCCGCGGCGATCTCAAGCAGAAGGTCCGCGTTTGCGAATGCGAACCCGAGTAACCGGTGTGAAGCGACAGCCAAGGCGCGGGTCCCTATGATCGGCTGAAATCCTGGGCCCAGGCAGCTTAACGCCTTGTGAAAACGACGTTCTTTGCCGAGGCCGAGACGTGCGGCCTTCTGGCGCAGATCGAGGCTAGGAAGCGCACACTTTGGTAATCCTCGAACACACACCCCGCGCTTCTGTGGTCTTCGTGCACGGCGTCTCCCCGTTGTGTACCTACAGCTTCCCGTTCCTCTCGACGTCGTAGATTTCCCCATGCGTGAACGTTTGACCGCCCGCGTGCTCTTGTTCGATCCGCAGGGGAATATCCTGCTGGTGCGGGGGCGGGCGAGCGAGGCCGCCGATGCGCGAAGCTTCTGGTTCACCGTGGGCGGCGGAGTCGATCCGGGGGAGAGCCTTGAGGCAGGCGCCCTGCGCGAAATCGCCGAGGAGACCGGCTTCACGAACGTGAAACTGGGGCCTGTGGTCTGGCTGCGCGCCAGCGTCTTCACCCTGGCCGACGGCGAGACGGTGATCCTGAAGGAAAGCTACTTCGTGGCCCATTGCCTGGGCGGGGAGCCCAGCCGCGCGGCCTGGGAGCCGCACGAGGTCGTGCTTATGGACGATATGCGGTGGTGGAGCGCCGGCGAAATCGCCGTCACCGATCAGATGATCTATCCCGAGCGCCTGCGCGAACTGCTGCCGGCCATCGCTGCGGGCCGGCTGCCGGAGACGCCGCTGGAGATCAGCGTCTAGGCGGTCGCGGACAGGTCGCCCGGCTCGTCCTCGGGATTGGCGACGGCGGCCATCATGGCCGAGACCAGGCTCTGAACCTGGACCGGCTTGGTGACCAGGCCCGCGAAGCCGAGGTCGCGATAGCGGTCGGCGCCGAGGGTCATGGCGTCGGCGGTCACCGCGATCAGCGGGGTCTCGCGGTTCGGACCGGCCTGGGCGCGCAGGGCCTGGAGCACGTCGATCCCGGTCATCTCCGGCATCTGGATATCCATCAGCACCAGGTCGAAGGTCTCGGTGTTCATGGCCTCCAGCGCCTCGCGACCGCCGTTGGCGACCCGGATGCGGAAACCCATGGCGCCCAGGAGTTGCTCCAGCACCAACAGGTTGGTGGGGTTGTCGTCGGCGCAGAGGATGGAGAGCACAGGGCCCTCGTCGTCGGCGATCGCCTGTGCGGCGAGGTCCTCGGCCGCCGGGGCGGATGTCTCCTCCAGCGGCAGGCTGACCCGGAACGTCGAGCCGACCCCCAGTTCGCTGTCGACGGTGACGTCGCCCCCCATCAGGGCCGAGAGCTCCCTGCAGATGGCCAGGCCCAGTCCGGCGCCGGCGAACCGGCGAACATCGGAGGCGTCGCCCTGGCTGAACTTCTGGAACAGGTGAGGTAGATCCTGAGCGTCGATGCCGACACCGGTGTCAGAGACGGCGAACGTCAGGGCGTCGGTGATGCGGTCGCGGTCCACCGTTATGGTGACCGCGCCCTCCTTGGTGAATTTCAACGCATTGCCCACCAGGTTGAACAGCACCTGGCGGATACGGCGCGGATCGAGCGCGACGAAGGGCGGCACGGTGTCATGGACGTCGACCGCCAGGGTCAGACCGCGCTCGGCGGCCGTGGGGCCCCAGAAGGTCTCCATCTCCGACAGCAGGGTGCGCAGATCACACGGGCTCTTGGCGATCTCCATCTGGCCGGCGTCGATCTTCGACAGGTCCAGGATGTCGTTGAGGATCACCATCAGGAGCTCGCCGCTCTTGATCAGGGTGTCGACCTGGCTGCGCTGCAGCCCCGAAAGGTCGGAACGCTGGAGGAGTTGCGCCATGCCCAGCACCCCGTTCATGGGCGTGCGGATCTCGTGACTCATGGTGGCCAGGAAGGTGGACTTGGCCAGACTGGCGCGGCGGGCGTCCTCGCGAGCCGCCTCTGCCTGGCCGGCTTGGCGCATGGCTTCGTCGCGCGCCTCGGTCAGGGTCTGGATCAACCGGTTCTTCTCGTCCTGGCTGACCAGGAGTTCGCCGCGCGCGCGCAGGGCGGTACGGCCAACGATGATGGCGATGAGGGCGCCGACCCCGGCCAGGGCGAGGGCTAGGACGGGATGACCGACGAGGGCCAGGAGTGAGGCGGCGGTGACGCCGAAGGCGAGGCGGGGCCCTATGGCCAGGCTATGGGCGGCAAGGGTGGCGCGATAGGCCGCGCCCGGCCCGTGCCCAGCGGCGCTCGCCGCCCTATGCGTAACCTGATCGGCGCCCGCGTCCATGTCCCCCCCGAAACCATCGTCGTGGTAAGCAGAGAATTAGCCATGCCACGCCAAGTCTTGAAAAATCCTTTGCAGCCCAACGGTTGGGTGAATTGGTCGCGTCAAATTGAGGATAGGCTCCGTCGCCCGATCGGCGCGGCGCGATCCGAGGGAGAATCCATATGATCCACCTGCTTCTGGCGGCCGGTCTCGCGGTCGCTTCAACCTGTGACCTGGAGCATCCGTCCGGCGCGGCGGGCTGCACCCGCGCGGCCGTCGACGCCCTGCCGATGAACGCCATCCAGGTCATCGGGACCCACAACAGCTACAAGCAGGCCATCGCGCCCGCCGAGATGGCTCTGGTTCGGACGGCAAGAGCCGATCTGGCCGCCACCCTGGACTATTCTCACGCGCCGCTGACGGAGGAGCTCGACGCCGGCGCCCGGCAACTCGAGATCGACCTGCTGAACGACCCGGAGGGGGGCCGCTACGCCGACCCTCTGGCGATGAGGATGGCGAAGGACTCGGTGATCTCGCCCTACGACTTCGCGCCCCTGAAATCGCCTGGGTTCAAGGTGATGCATGTCCAGGACATCGACTATCGCTCCAGTTGCCCGACCTTCCTTGGCTGCCTCAATGAGATCCGCGCCTGGTCCAAAGCCCATCCCGACCATGTGCCGATCCTGGTGATCATGAACTTGAAGGACGACAACCTGGTCGGCGTTCCGGGGGCCGCGACGGCCGTGCCCTTCGACGCCAAGGCGATGGACCAGATCGACGCCGATATCCGCTCGGTCTTCCCCGAGAGCGCCTTGATCACACCAGACAGGGTGCAGGGTAAGGCGCCGACCCTGGCTGCGGCGGTGAGGGCCGGTGGGTGGCCCAACCTGAAGGCGGCGCGCGGCAAGGTGATGTTCGCCATGGATGAGAGCGGGGCCAAGCCCGCCCTCTATCGTGGCGCGCGAAAATCCCTGGAGGGCCGGGCGATGTTCATCAACACCGACCAGGGGCCGGCGGCCGCCTACGTCACCCTGAACGAGCCCGCTGAGCTGAAGGCCAGGATCGACGCGGCGCTCGCCAATGGCCTGATCGTGCGCACCCGGGCCGACGCCGATACGGTGGAGGCCCGGACCAACGACCGCGCGCGGCAGGCGGCGGCCTTCGCCTCGGGCGCCCAATATGTTTCGACGGATTATCTGAAGCCGGATGCTCGGTTCGGGCCCTATGAGGCTCGGTTGCCGGGCGGCGGGACCGCGCGGCTGAACCCGAAGACCGGGAAGTGACTCAGACCGGGCGCGCGCCTGTGAAGTGAGGCGCATCCTGCGCCACCTCGCACCAGTCGACCGCCTGGCCGGTGAAAGCGTGGGACGCGATCTTCACGCCCAGGTCGCCATCGACCGTGCCGGCCCGCAGCCGGACCCGGTCGGGCAGGGCGGCGGCGAGGCTGACGATAGGTGAGCCGCAGACCGTGCAGAACACCCGCTCCTTGCCAGGCGAGGACTCAAAGGCCCTGAGCAGGTCTGCTCCAGCGGTGAAGCGCAGGTCGGCCTTGGCGATGGGCAGGACGGCGACGAAGGCGGTTCCCGACGCCTTCCGGCACGAGCGGCAGTGGCAGACCTGGATGTCGGGCAGGTCGCCGGAAACCTCGAACCGGACGGCGCCGCAGAGGCAGGAGCCAGTGTGCATCTCAGGCGTCCAGGGTTCGGGGGCCGGCATGAGCCACGTGGAACTGTCCCCCAACCGACAGCACGATCCAGTCGCCAGGCCGGGCGACCATCCAGCCATTGGGGGTGGAGACCTGCACCAGGCCGGTCTCGTCGAGGGCGTGACCGTCGGCGCCCAGCCAATAGAGCAGCTTGGTCCAGCTGCGGCCATCATGGGCCGGCGGCACGCGCAGGGCGGCGCCGTGGTCGAAGGCGGGGGAAGGAGATGGCCTCATCGAAACTCTGTCACTGGGAACGCCAAAACGTGGAGTTGCGGGTGACTCGGTGACCAGGACCTTAATCAGCTTGGCCATG
>NZ_JBBKVV010000065.1:0-19743 GCF_037968635.1 Phenylobacterium sp. | reverse complement strand
GCGAAATCGTCGGGCACCATCGGCAGGTTGGCGATCTCGCGGAAGTAATAGATCCACTTCTCCAGGCCGAAGCGCACCTGTTCGATGGCCTTGTCCTTGGTCTCGGCGATGTGCATCTGACCCACCAGCCGCCAGGCGTCGCGGTCCATCGTGGTCCCGTTGAGCGCCGCCATGTCCTCGGCGATGCCCCAGTTGGCGGCCAGCGCATTGAACCCCGCCGTGGTGGTGGCGCCCAGCGAGAGCAGGCCCACCCCGTGCTTGCCGGCCGCGCGGGCTCCGGTCGGCGAGACCTGGCTGGCGACGGCGATTTCCACCGAGGGCCGCGAATAGGGGGTCATCTGCAGGCGGGCGTTGACCAGGCTGAACCAGTCGCTCTCGTGGCTGACCTCCTCGCCGCGCAACAGGCGCACCAGGACATCCAGGGCCTCATCCATGCGATCGCGTTGCTTGGCCACCGGAATACCCATCATGAAGGCGTCGGAGGACAGGGCGCCGGGTCCGGCTCCAAACATCACCCGGCCTCGGGTCATGTGGTCCAGCTGGTTGATGCGGTCGGCCAGCATCATCGGGTGGTGATAGGGCAGGGAGGAGACGCCGGTGCCCAGCTTGATGTGCTTGGTGCGTTCGGCGGCGGCGGCGATGAACACCTCGGGCGAGGCGATCAGCTCATAGGCGGCCGAATGGTGCTCGCCGATCCAGGCCTCCTCGAAACCCAGATTGTCCAGGTGCTGCACCAGCTCCAGGTCGCGCTGGATGGCGAGCGTCGGGTTCTCGTCCAGCGGATGGAAGGGCGCGATGAAGGCGCCGAAGCGGAGTTTGGTCTCGAGCATCTTGGCCCTCCCTGGGTCTGTTGGAGAGACCTTAGCTGGGGTGACGCGGGGGCGCCTAGCGGGCCCGTACCTGGCCTTCGAAACTCAGGAGGCGGAGTCGCGCGCGGCCTCCAGGAACCTCAGCACCGAGAGCTCGAAGGCCCGCGCCGAACCCTTGTCCTTCAGAGGCAGGACGCCGCGCTCGTAGGATTCCAGCACCAGGGGATGGATGTAGGAGCCCTTGCAGACGGCCGCTGTATTGCCCAACAGGCCGGCGACCGCCTTCACGCAGGTGGCGACATTGCGTTTGGCTTCGGCGGCGCTGGCGGCGGCGGGACGCATCACCAGGCCGCGGGCCGCCGACAGGGTCCCGGCCCAGGTCCGAAAGTCCTTGGCGGAAAAGTCGTCTCCCAGCACGTCGCGAATGTAGGCGTTCACATCGGCGCTCTCGACGGCGCGGTGCTGGCCGTCCTCGCCGATGTACTGGAAGAGGCGCTGACCGGGGATGTCCTGGCAGGCCTTGACGATGCGGGCCAGACGGCGGTCGCGGAAGCCGGTCTGGTGGATCTTGCCGCTCTTGCCCCGGAACTGAAAGACCGCGCCGGCGCTGGTGATTTTGGCATGGCGGTCACGCAGGGTGGTCAGGCCGAAGCTCTTGTTGGCGCGTGCATACTCCTCATTGCCGACCCGGATCAGGGTGATCTCCATCACCGCCACCACGGCGGCCAGCACCTTGTCGCGCGGTAGGCCCCGGCGGGCGAGGTCGGCCGCCACGCGCTTGCGCAGGCGCGGCAGATTGCGGCCAAAGGCGATGACCCGGTCATATTTGATCCCGTCGCGGCCCTGTCGCCAGTCGGGATGATAGCGGTATTGCTTGCGGCCCTTCTGGTCGCGGCCGGTCACCTGGATGTGGCCCCGCGCCGAGGGGCAGATCCAGACGTCGGTCCAGGCAGGCGGTATCACCAGGGCTTTGATGCGGGCCAGGGTCGCCTCGTCGGTGACCGCCCGGCCCTCGGGGTCGCGGTAGCTGAAGCCGTTCTCGCCCGCGATACGGGTGATGCCGATGTCGTCGTCGTTGACATAGGTCAGGCCCACCGGGGGCGGGGGCGTGAGGTCCGCAGTGTCTCTGGCCATCTGTCGCCCTTTCATAGAGAACGGGGCGTGGCGCCTACGCCCCCAGACCGCCGGTGAACGTGAGATCGGCGCGGCCAGTTCCTAAGTCGGACGGGAGACTCAATTCAGTGAACTATCGCCACGCCTATCACGCCGGAAACTTCGCCGACCTGGTCAAGCATGCGGGCCTGCTGAGGCTGATGGCGAGCCTGACCAAGGGGCCGGGCTCGCTGACGGTGATCGACACCCATGCGGGCCGGGGGCTCTACGATCTGTCGGCGGCCGAGGCGCAGCGGTCGGGGGAAGCCGAGGCGGGGATTGCGCAACTGATGAAGGCCGGTGACCTGCCCGCCGCCTTCGGCCCACTGCGGGCGGCGGTCACCAAGCTGAACAACGGCGGGGTGACCAAGTTCTACCCGGGCTCGCCTCGGCTGATCGCTGACACCCTGCGCAAGAAGGACACCTACGTCGCCTGCGAACTTCGCGGCGAGGAGCATGCCGCCCTGCGCATGGCGCTGAAGGGACGGACCGGGATCGAGACCCTCTGCGCCGATGGGTACGATACGGCCGTCGCCCGCTGCCCGCCCAAGGGGCCGGTGCTGGTCCTGATCGACCCGCCCTTCGAGCGGCCCGACGACTACACCCGTATCGTCGCCACGCTGAAAGCCATCGGCCGCCGCAACCGCGAGGCGGTGGTGATGATCTGGGCGCCCATCAAGGATCTGCAGACCTTCGACCACTTCCTCAACGAGGCGCAGGACACCGGGATCGGGCCCTTGCTGGTGGGGGAGTGCCGGATGCGGCCGCTGAACGACCCCATGAAGATGAACGGTTGCGCCCTGGTGACCGCGCGGCCGCCTGCCGACTTCGCAGCCTCCATGGAAGAGATGTGCCGCTGGACCGCTCAGACCCTGGGGCAAAATGGGCAGGGACGGGTTTCCACGCTGTCGTAACGTCAATTTGCAACCCGTCGGGCCGGGATGGTGTTATGTTGCATTGCACAATCCCTCTTCCGGAGACGTTCCATGATCGCGCTTAAGTCGAACGAGTCCGTCACCCCAGCCGCGGCCCTGCACGTGCCGATCGGCGCGGCCTCGCCCCTCTGGTTCATGTTCACCGGCGCGGCTTCGGCCGGTGTCGCCTACTGGTGGATGACCCGCTGGATGCGGCCGATGAACCTCGAGGCCTTGCTGCCGCCGCCCGCGGCCGCCGCGGCGCCGGTGGAAGAGGCCGCCATCCTCACCGAGGCTCTGGTCGCGCCCGTCCTGGAGGCGGCCGAGATTGTGCTGGAGGCCGGCGTGGTCGACCCCGACCCGGCGCCGATCCCCGCGCCCGAGCCCGCTCCCAATCCCCTTGACACCCCACCGATGGAGGCCTCCGCCGAGGTCGCCACCCCGGCCGTCGAAGCCGCGGCGGAGGTGGTGGCGCCAGCGCCCAAGCCAAAGCCGAAGGCCGCGCCCAAGGCTTGAGGCCGTAGCGCGGGCCTCCATGTCGCATTAAGGCTGGTCGCCAACGAGAGGGGACCTGCGTGATGAAGCGAGGGCTGGACATCCTGGGCGCCGCCGCAGGCTTGATCCTGCTGTCGCCGGTCCTGCTGGTCCTGTTTGTCGCCGTGCGCCTGGAGTCGCCAGGCCCCGCCCTGCACTGGTCGCGGCGGGTCGGACGGCACAACGCCCTCTTCCCCATGCCGAAGTTCCGCAGCATGCGGATCGGGGCGCCGGACGTCGCCACCCACCTGCTGCCTGATCCGGCCTCCTGGATCACGCCCCTGGGGGGCTTCATGCGCCGCACCAGCCTGGACGAGCTGCCCCAGCTCTGGAGTGTTCTACTGGGCCATATGAGTCTGGTGGGACCCCGACCCGCCCTTTTCAATCAGGACGACCTGATGGCTCTGCGCAACGCCGCCGGGGTCCAGGTCCTGCGACCGGGTCTGACGGGTTGGGCCCAGGTTCACGGCCGCGACGAGCTGCCGGTGCCTGACAAGGCCAGGCTGGATGCCGAGTACCTGGCCCGGCGCTCGACCCTGATGGATCTCTCCATCATCGTCCGCACGGCTCTGACCGCCTTCTCGGGCAGAGGCATTCGTCACTAGGGACCCGTTGAGCGGCTCGCGCGTTCTGGCATGACGCGGAGATTCCCACACCTTGTCAGCCGAGCCGATCTATCAACGCGCCCGCACGCGCCTCATCCGCGCTCGCGCTGGCGCCGCCGATGGATTGCGCCGTGTGCGCACCCGCATCCGGGAGACAAGGTTCAAGCGCCCCAGCAACCGTTCCCTGGCCTGGACCGGCGCGATCGCCGCCACCCTGGTCGCCGCTGTGGCGCTGTTCCTCATCCTGTTCGATTGGAACTACCTGCGCGGGCCTATCGGACGCTTCGCCTCGGCCAAGACTGGTCGCGAGATCGTCCTGGCCGGCGATCTGAGGGTTCACGCCTTCTCGCTGAAGCCCAGCGCGAGCGTTCAGGGGATCCGGATCGGCAATCCCAAGTGGGCCGGGGCCGGACAGACCGCCGACATCGCCAAGCTGGATGTCCAGGTGAAGCTGCTGCCCTTGCTGGTTGGTCAGGTGGTGTTGCTGAACCTGCAACTGGACCAACCCAGCGTCGATCTGCTGCGCGATCGCGAGGGGCGCGCCACCTGGGACTTCTCCACCGGCAAGAAGAGCAACAAGCCTTTCCGGATGCCGCCGATCCGGCGGTTCGTCATCAATGACGGCCACCTGAAAATCACCGATCAGAAGCGCAAGCTGGTGCTGAACGGGGAGGTCAATGCGACCGAGGAGATGGGTCGCGCCGGCCGGGGCTTCTTGATGACCGGCGACGGCTCGCTGAATGGGAACAAGTTCCTGCTGCGGATTCAGGGTGGTCCGCTGCTGAACGTCGACACCCGCAAGCCTTACCCCTTTGACGCCGACATCCGTTCGGGCGCGACACGGGTCACCGCCAAGGGCGCGATCCCCAAGCCCTTCGACCTGGCGCAGTTCTCGATGAACGTCACCGCCAGGGGCCCCGACCTTGGCGACCTTTACGACCTGACCGGCGTCGCCCTGCCCAACACCCCGCCCTACAATCTGAGTGGCCGGCTGTCGCGCGACGAGCACCTGTACAAGATCGAGAACCTCGGTGGCCGCGTGGGCGACAGCGACCTCTCGGGCTTCATCTCCGTGGAAACCGGCGAAGAGCGGCCGTATCTGAAGGCCGACCTGCGCACCCGCAACCTGGACTTCGACGACCTCGCGGCGATCTTCGGCGGCGTCCCCTCCCGCAAGGCCGGCGAAACCGTCTCGGCCGAGCAGGCGGCCATGGGCAAGCAGATGGCCGCCCAACGCCGGTTGCTGCCGGATTCCACGCTGAACGTCACCAAGATCCGCTCGCTGGACGCCGATGTCCGATATCGCGTCGCGGCGATCCACGATGCGATGCTGCCCCTGCGATCTGGCGATGTGACCGTGAAACTCGATCACGGCCTGCTGAGCGCAATTCCTCTGACCCTCGACCTGCCCCAGGGCAAGATCACCGGCCAAGCGCACCTGAACGCCCGGGCCGCCACCCCGGTCACGGACATCGACCTGCGACTGTCCAACGCCCGCCTGGAACAGCTGATTCCGATCAAAGGCGAGCCCCTGGCCGGCAGCTTCGTCGGCCGCATCAGGTTGAAGGGCGCCGGCAACTCTGTGCATCGGGCGGCGGCCAACGCCGACGGCGAAATGCTCGCTGTCGTTCCGAGCGGCGAAATTCGCGAAGCGTTCGCCGAGCTCCTGGGGATCAATGTCACCAAGGGGCTGGGCCTGCTGTTCTCCAAGGACCAGGGAGCGGTGCCGATCCGCTGTGGTGTGGCCCACTTCACGGCCAGGAACGGCGTGTTGACCGCCGACCGCATCGTCTTCGACACCAAGCCGGTGTTGGCCACGGGCGGTGGGACGATCAACCTCGACAGCGAAACTCTCGACCTGCGGGTTCAGGGGCATTCCAAGGAGCTGCGCCTCGTGCGCCTGCTGTCGCCGATCACCGTCAAGGGGCCGATCATGGGTCCCAAGGTCGGAATCGAGACCGGCAAGGTCGTGGCCCAGGGCGGGGTCGCCGCGGTCCTGGCCAGTGTCATCAACCCCCTGGCGCTTCTGCTGCCCTTCGTCGATCCGGGCCTGGCGAAGGACGCTTCCTGCGCGGCCCTGATCGCCGAAGCGGGCCGGGATGGGGCGCCGGTCAAGACGGTGGCCAGCAAGGCCGCTCGCCGCTGATCATCACGAAGCGGTGTCATCCCGGCGGCGTTCTAAGACGAGCCCGCGATTGACGGGGCCTCCGGACCCCCTGCAAAGTCAGACTTCCGGTTTCAGATGCGAAGAGGTCCCTCCATGGCTCGTCTCACCAAACGCCCCCTGGGCCTCGTCCTCGGCGTGGTCATCAGCCTGACGGGCGTCGGCGGCGCGGCGCTGGCTGCGGTTTCAGCCGAGAAGGTGATCGCCCAGCGCCAGAAGGGCCTGAAAGCCATGGGCGGGGCCTTCAAGACCATCAATGACAACCTCAAGACAGACGCTCCCGACGCCAAGCTGATCGCGGCCCAGGCCAAGATCGTAAAGGATGGGTCGCACAAGATTCCCGGTTGGTTCCCGAAGGGCAGCGGTGCGGAGGCCGGCTTCAAGACCGCCGCCAAACCGGAAATCTGGACGGACGGCGCCAAGTTCGCGGCCGCCGCCAAGGGGTTGCAGGTGGAGAGCGCCAAGCTGGAAGCCATCGCCAAGGGCGGCGACATCGACGCCATCAAGGCTCAGGTGAAGGCGACCGGTGGGGCCTGCGGGACCTGCCACACGCCCTTCCGCGTCAAGTCCTAGGCTCCATGAGCGACGCGCCCGCGACCGCCACCAAACTCTGGGACCTGCCCACCCGTGTCACCCACTGGGCCCTGGTGGTGCTGATCCTCGTGTCCTGGCTGACCGGCGGCGAGCAGATGCAGATCCACCGGCTCTCGGGCTACGGGGTGATCGGCCTGCTGGTCTTCCGCCTCTATTGGGGGTTCTTCGGTAGCGAGACCGCGCGGTTCAGCCACTTCGTGAAGGGGCCTGGCGCCACGGTCGGCTACCTGAAGACGATGGGCAAGCGGACGGCCGGCGATCTCGTTGGCCATAGCCCGGTAGGTGCGGTCAGCGTCGTCCTGTTGCTGCTGGTCATGCTGCTGCAGGTGAGCCTGGGGCTGTTCGCCAGCGACATCGACGGCATTGAATCCGGGCCGCTGTCGCACCTGGTGGACTTTGACACCAGCCGCCTGGCCTCGGACTGGCACGAGCTGACCTTCCGGGTGCTTCAGGCCCTGGTGGTCCTGCATATCGCCGCGATCGCCTTCTACGCCCTGTGGAAGCGGCAGAACCTGATCACCGCCATGATTACCGGCAAGCGGCGCTTCATCGGGCCTGCGCCCAGTCTGAAGTTCGCCCCCGTCTGGCGGTTGGTGCTCGGCGTGCTGATCGCGGTGGCGGCGGCGTGGCTGATCGCCAGGGGCCTGAAGCTCCCGAAATTCTAGTGCATCGTGTCGGCGACGATCTCGAGCTTGTTGCCGTCAGGATCGAGCAGGACAGCGCCGTAATAGTCGGGCGCGATGTCGGGGTGTCGGCCCGCGATGCGGACCACGGTCGCGCCCTGCGCGAGCGCGGCGGCATAGGCCGCGTCCACCGCTGAGCGGCTTTCGGCGCTGAAGGCGATGTGAGTTCCAAGGCCGGCCACCTGGCCGCCGGTCACGGGATAGAGGTAGAACTGTCGGCTGCCGCCGGGGCCGTAGGCCAGCTCCGCCTCGGCCGCGAAGGTGTTGGCGCAGCCGAGCGGCGCCAAGAAGGCGTCGTAGAAGCGGCGCGCGGCTGTGAGGTCGCGAACGCCCACGGACAGATGATCGAACATGGAAGTCTCCCGGCCAAGCTTACCCATATCTGGGTAGCGTGGCCGGGTTGGACAAGCCTAGGCGGCGGCGCCTTTGAGACAGGTGAGCCAGGCGTCCTCGCGGGCCTTCTCGGCTTCGCGCAGGGTGGTTTCGGCGTCACGCACCGCAGCGTCGTGCTTGCGCCATTCCAGGACGGCGCCTTCGCGCGCGGCGCGGGCGGCCTCCATGGTCTCGAAGCGGGCGAGGATGGCGCGGACGCTGTAGGTCACCGGCGGGCCCACGGTTTCGCGGTCGGGATAGAAGCCGGTGATGGAGTCCGCATTCTCACTGTCGATGTGGAAGACATCGGCCCAGCCGGCGTGGTGGCGCATCAGGGCCCAGGGACGTTGGACGGTCATCAATAGCTCCTCGAATCCGGCAGGCGGTGTCTCGCGCGGAAACTAGCGCGGCTCACGCCCGCCTCCAAACACAGCCGGTGGGGAGATGGCAAGTCCAGATCGGCGACCGCTCAGGCGTCGAAGGCGATGACACGACGCTCCTGGTCGCCGGAGACGCCCACCCGTGGGCAGACCTCGCGCAGGGCGCAGAGACCGCAGGCGGGGTCGAAGTGGGTGCAGAGCGACTGGCCGTGGCCCTTCAACAGCCAGTGCAGCTCATAGAACTGGTCCCCCTGCCACTCGGCCGGCGCCTGATACATCAGGCTGTCATAGGCCTCCCGCGCATCGCCCGTGCGGGACGTGAGGCCCAGGCGCCGCGCGACGCGGTGGACATGGGTGTCCACCACCAGGGCGCGACGGTTCAGGGTGCTGAGGTTCAGCACTGCAGCGGCGATCTTCACCCCCACGCCCGGCAGGCGCATCAGCCAGGCCATGGCCTCGTCCACGGGCTCGGCTGCCAGGAAGTCCAGGTTCAACTCACCGCGCTTGAGCAACAGCACCCGGATCAGGATCGGCAGCTGGCGGGCCTTCTGATCGGCGAAGGTCACCGGATCGATCACCGGCTCCAGTTCCGCCTCGGTGGCATGGACCAGGGCCTCCCAGTCGGGATAGGCCGCGCGCAGCCGGATGAAGGCCGCCCACGACACCTCGTCATAAGTCCGCGAACTCAAGCTCGACTTGATGAGCTGAGACACCGGATCGAGCTGATGCTCAGGCCGTTGGGGACCCAGGGCGCCGCGCAGCCGATCGCGTACCGGCGGCAGATCTGAGGGGAGGGCGAGTCGGATGTGCATGCCGTCACGCTAGAACAAAAGTAGAACATTTGTAAACCCGCGCGGCGCGCCTTACGAAGATATCCACATCCACGGGAAGGGCGGCCATGACCCCGGCATCGGTCTCCGACTATCGCGAGTTGGCGCGCCGCCGGCTGCCGCCGATGTTCTTCGAATATATCGACGGCGGCTCCTATGCGGAGGTCACCCTCCAGCGGAACGTCGCCGATCTGGAGGCCATCGCCCTGCGCCAGCGGGTGATGCGCGACATGAGTCAACTTGACACCAGCATCGAGACCCTTGGGCAGAAGCTCAGCTTTCCGGTGGGGCTTTCGCCCGTCGGGATGGCTGGCATGTACGGTCGGCGGGGTGAGGTGCAGGCGGCCAAGGCCGCGGCCAGCCTCGGCGTGCCCTTCTGTCTCTCCACGGTGGGCGTCTGTTCGGTGGAGGAGGTGGCGGCCAGCGGGACCGCCCCCTGGTTCCAGCTCTATATGCTCAAGGACCGGGGCTACATGGCGCAACTGCTGGCGCGGGCCAAGGCGGCCGGATGTCCGGTCCTGGTGTTCACCGTCGACCTGCCGCTGCCCGGCTCGCGGTATCGTGATGTGCGCTCGGGGTTCACCGGATCGAGCGGGATTTCCGGGGCGCTGAACACCGCCTGGCAGGGGGTGACCCACCCCGACTGGCTATGGGACGTCTGGCTGCATGGCCGCCCCCACAGCCTGGGCAGCGTGGCGGGCGCCGTGCCGCAGGCCGGGGGCGTCACCGACTTCCTCGGCTGGATCGCCAAGAACTTCGACCGCTCGGTCACCTGGGCCGATCTCGACTGGGTGCGCAAGACCTGGGACGGGCCGATCGTGATCAAGGGAATCCTCGACCCCGAGGACGCCCGCGACGCCAGGTCGGCCGGCGCGCAAGGCCTTATGGTGTCTAACCATGGCGGCCGTCAGCTTGATGGCGTGCGGTCCTCGATTTCCGCCCTGCCAGCGGTGGTCGAAGCGGTGGGAAGTGATCTCGAGGTCTATCTGGACGGCGGCGTGCGCTCGGGTCTCGATGTGCTGAAGGCGCTCTCCCTGGGAGCCACGGCCTGCTTCGTCGGTCGGGCCTGGGCCTATGCGCTCGGGGCGGGTGGAGAGAAGATGGTCGCACGCATGCTGGGAACCCTGCGCAGCGAGCTTTCGACGGCGATGGTGCTCACCGGCTGCCGCAATGCGCGGGACGCGGACAAAACGCTTCTTGACCTCGCAAGTTAGAAAAACTTTTCAAATCCATAGGTTCACAACCATCGACAAGGGTCGATCTTGCCGGTAATGGCCGCGCGAACGTGCGGTTCACGGTCGGGTTCGGCCGTGCGGCCGCATGCCTGTAATGCCTGCTAGTAGAAGAATGAGGTACCCGCATGGGCGCTCCGGAACGGCAAGGTCTGTACGACCCACGCAACGAACACGATGCGTGTGGTGTGGGGTTCGTGGCCAATATCAAGGGCCGCAAATCGCATGAGGTCGTGACCGCCGGGTTGGAGATTCTGGTCAACCTCGACCACCGCGGCGCGGTGGGCGCGGACCCCCTGGTGGGCGATGGCGCCGGGATTCTGATTCAGATTCCGGACGGTCTGCTGCGTGACTGGGCGGGCAAGGAAGGCGTCACCCTGCCGGCTCCCGGCGACTACGCGGTGGCGATGCTCTTCCTGCCGCGCGAAGAGGCCGCGCAGGCCATGGCGGTCTCGCAGTTCGAACACTTCCTGAAGGTCGAGAACCAGCCCCTCGTCGCCTGGCGTGAGGTGCCGATCGATACGACGGGACTGGGTCAGTCCGTGCTGGCCGACATGCCGGTCATTCGTCAGGCCATCGTTGGCCGTGGTCCGAACATCCGCGACCAGGACGCCTTCGAGCGCAAGCTGCTGACCATCCGCAAGCAGGTGCAAAACCCCCTGCGCGAACTGGCCACCAAGAAGGGTCTGCCAGGTCTCGCCGATCTCTATATGCCGTCCTTCTCGTCGCGCACGGTGGTCTACAAGGGCCTGCTGCTGGCGGGCCAGGTCGGCGCCTTCTACACCGATCTCGTCAATCCGCTGACCCAGTCGGCCCTGGCCATGGTTCACCAGCGGTTCTCCACCAACACCTTCCCGTCCTGGAAGCTGGCGCACCCCTACCGGCTCATCGCCCACAACGGCGAGATCAACACCGTGCGCGGCAACGTCAACTGGATGAATGCGCGGCGCCGCACCCTTGAGTCCGACCTGCTTGGGCCGGACCTCAACAAGATGTGGCCGTTGATCCCGCACGGCCAGTCCGACACCGCCTGCCTGGACAACGCCCTGGAGCTGCTGGTGGCCGGCGGCTATCCGCTGGCCCACGCGGTCATGATGCTGATCCCGGAGGCCTGGGCCGGCAATCCGCTGATGGATCCCAAGCGCAAGGCCTTCTACGAATACCACGCCGCCCTCATGGAGCCGTGGGACGGCCCCGCCGCCGTGGCCTTCACCGATGGTCGGCAGATCGGCGCGACCCTCGACCGCAATGGCCTGCGGCCCGCCCGCTTCGTCATCACCGACCAGGATCACGTGATCATGGCCTCGGAGATGGGCGTGCTGGTGGTTCCCGAGGAACGCGTCGTGCGCAAGTGGCGTCTGCAGCCCGGCAAGATGCTGCTCATCGACATGGAAGAGGGCCGCATCATCGAGGACGAGGAGATCAAGTCCTCCCTCGCCGACGCCAAGCCCTACGCCGACTGGCTCAACGACACCCAGTTCAAGCTCGAGGACCTCCCTGAGGCCCCGGCCGATGACCAGCCCCTGATCAACGATTCCAGCCGGCTGCTCCATCGCCAGCAGGCGTTCGGCTACACCCAGGAAGATATTCAGTTCTTCCTGGAGCCCATGGCCCAGACGGGGGACGATCCGATCGGCTCCATGGGGCAGGACATCCCCATCGCGGTGCTCTCGCGCCGCGCCAAGCTGCTGTACGACTATTTCAAGCAGAACTTCGCTCAGGTCACCAATCCGCCCATCGACCCGATCCGCGAGGAGCTGGTCATGAGCCTGGTCTCGATGATCGGGCCGCGCCCGAACCTGCTGGGCCGGCAAGCGGGCACCCACAAGCGCCTGGAGGTCTCCCAGCCGATCCTCGCCA
The DNA here is from genome assembly GCF_037968635.1 of Phenylobacterium sp. Taxonomy (GTDB): domain Bacteria; phylum Pseudomonadota; class Alphaproteobacteria; order Caulobacterales; family Caulobacteraceae; genus Phenylobacterium. The sequence goes on along the minus strand of NZ_JBBKVV010000065.1, from coordinate 7,614 downwards.
ATGAGGATCTGGCCAAGATTCGGGCGATCAGCGAATTGCTGGACGGCGCCTTCCGCACCGCGACCCTGGACGCGACCTGGCCGGCCGACGAGGGCCCCGCGGGCCTGGAACGAGCCCTGGATCGGCTGTGCCGCGAGGCTACCGACCACGTGCTGGACGACATGAACATCCTGATCCTGTCGGATCGGGGAACCTCCAGCGATCGCATCGCCATTCCCGCGGCCCTGGCGACGGCGGCCGTCCACCATCATCTGATCCGCCAGGGCCTGCGCATGCAGACCGGTCTGGTGATCGAGACCGGCGAAGCGCGCGAGGTGCATCACTTCTGCGTCCTGGCGGGCTATGGCGCGGAGGCTGTGAACCCCTACCTCGCCTTTGAGACCCTGGAGAACCTGCGGGTCTCCAACGGCTACAACCTGTCGGCCTATGACGTCCGCAAGAACTACATCAAGGCCGTCGGCAAGGGCATGCTGAAGGTGATGTCCAAGATGGGCATCTCCACCTACCAGTCCTATTGCGGCGCGCAGATCTTCGACGCCGTGGGCCTCAACTCCACGGTGATCGAGCAGTACTTCACCGGCACCGCCACCACGATCGAGGGCATCGGCCTCTACCAGATCGCCGAGGAGGCCGTGCGCCGCCACCGCGACGCCTTCGGCGACAATCCGATCTACGCCACCATGCTGGATGTGGGCGGCGCCTACGCCTTCCGCCTGCGCGGCGAGGAGCATGCCTGGACTCCGGAGACGGTGGGCCAGCTGCAGCATGCGGTGCGCGGCAACCTGCCCGAGGCCTACAAGGCCTTCGCGGCCGGCATCAACGAGCAGTCCCAACGCCTGCTGACCATCCGCGGTCTGATGCGCTTCAAGCTCGCAGAGACGCCGTTGAACATCGACGAGGTCGAACCGGCCAGCGAGATCGTCAAGCGCTTCGCCACCGGCGCCATGAGCTTCGGCTCCATCAGCCGCGAAGCCCACACCACCCTGGCCATGGCCATGAACCGGATCGGCGGCAAGTCGAACACCGGGGAGGGCGGCGAAGAGGCCGACCGTTTCACGCCCCTGCCCAACGGCGACTCCATGCGCTCGGCGATCAAGCAGGTGGCTTCGGGCCGCTTTGGGGTGACCACAGAGTATCTGGTCAACGCCGACGACATCCAGATCAAGATGGCCCAGGGCGCCAAGCCCGGGGAGGGCGGCCAGCTGCCCGGTCATAAGGTGGACGCCAATATCGCCCGTGTCCGCCACTCCACGCCAGGCGTCGGCCTGATTTCACCGCCGCCGCACCACGACATCTATTCCATCGAGGATCTGGCTCAGCTCATCCACGACCTGAAGAACGCCAACTCCAAGGCTCGCATCTCCGTGAAGCTGGTCTCTGAGGTGGGCGTCGGCACGGTGGCGGCGGGTGTGGCCAAGGCGCGCGCCGACCACATCACCATCTCTGGCTTCGAAGGCGGCACCGGGGCCTCGCCCCTGACCTCCCTGACCCACGCCGGATCCCCCTGGGAGATCGGCCTGGCCGAGACCCAGCAGACCCTGTTGCTGAACGGCCTGCGGACCCGCGTGGCGGTCCAGGCCGACGGCGGCCTGCGCACCGGCCGCGACGTGGCGGTCGCCGCCCTGCTGGGGGCCGACGAGTTCGGTTTCGCCACCGCGCCGCTGATCGCGGCTGGCTGCATCATGATGCGCAAGTGCCACCTGAACACCTGCCCGGTGGGCGTGGCGACCCAGGACCCGATCCTGCGCGCCAGGTTCACCGGCCAGCCTGAGCACGTGATCAACTACTTCTTCTTCGTCGCCGAAGAGCTGCGCGAGATCATGGCCCAGCTCGGCTTCGCCACGCTGAACGAGATGATCGGCCAAGTGAATCGCCTGGACATGCGCGAGGCCGTCGACCACTGGAAGGCCAGCGGCGTCGACCTGTCCAAGATCCTGCACGAGGTCATGCCCGGCGAGCCCAAGGGCCTCTGGAACCAGGATCGCCAGGAGCATGGCCTGGAGAAGGCGCTCGACAACACCCTGATCGCCGACGCCAAGGACGCGCTCGCCAACCGCACCCCGATGCGTGGCGAGTACCCGATCAAGAATATCAACCGCACCGTCGGCGCCATGCTGTCTGGCGAGGTGGCCCGGGCCTACGGCCATGCCGGCCTGCCGGAAGACACCATCTCGCTGACCTTCCACGGCGCGGCGGGCCAGAGCTTCGGCGCCTTCGCGGCCCGGGGCGTCAGCCTGGAGTTGATCGGCGACGGCAACGACTATGTGGGCAAGGGGCTGTCGGGCGGTCGGGTGGTCGTGCGCCAGCCCGTGGAAAGCACCCGCGACCCGACCCAGAACATCATCGTCGGCAACACCGTCCTTTACGGGGCGGTCGCCGGGGAGGCCTATTTCCAGGGCGTGGCTGGCGAACGCTTCGCCGTCCGCAACTCCGGCGCCGTCACGGTGGTGGAGGGCACGGGCGACCACGGCTGTGAGTATATGACCGGCGGCGTGGTGGTGGTTCTGGGTGACACCGGGCGCAACTTCGCGGCCGGCATGTCGGGCGGCATCGCCTATGTCTACGATCCGACGGGCCGCTTCACGCCGCTGTGCAACGCCGCGATGGTTGATATCGAAAAAGTCGCCCCGGCCAGCGGCGGCGCCGACGATCCCGGCCGCCCCAGCCAGCGCTCCATCTCGGTGGAGAACAACGGCATGGGCGACATGCTGGCCTTCGACGCCGAGCGGCTGAAGATCCTGGTGGAACGCCATCTGCTCTATACGGGCAGCGCGCGGGCCAAGGAAATCCTGGAGAGCTGGGACACCAGCCTGGCCGCCTTCGTGAAGGTCATGCCCAAGGATTATCGCCGGGCGCTCACCGATATGGCCGCCGAGCGACTGGCGGCCGCCGCCGTCGCCGCCGAATAGAATTTCAGAGTCGGAGTAAACCTATGGGCAAGCCCACCGGCTTCCTGGAAATTGAGCGCCAGGATCGCGGCTATGAAAAGCCGCAGGACCGTCTTCGCAACTGGAAGGAGTTCGTCCATCCGTTGCCGCAGGAAACCCTGAACAAGCAGGCCGCGCGCTGCATGGACTGCGGGATTCCGTTCTGCCACACCGGCTGTCCGGTGAATAACCAGATCCCGGACTTCAACAATCTGGTCTATCGCGAGCAGTGGAAGACGGCGCTGGAGAACCTCCAGTCCACCAACAACTTCCCAGAGTTCACCGGCCGCGTCTGCCCCGCGCCCTGCGAGGCAGCCTGCACCCTGAACATCATCGACACGCCCGTCACCATCAAGACGATCGAGTGCGCCATCGTCGACAAGGGATGGGAAGAGGGCTGGATCACGCCGCAGATGTCGCCGCGCGGCACCGGCAAGCGCGTCGCGGTGGTGGGCTCAGGCCCCGCTGGCATGGCCTGCGCCCAGCAACTGGCCCGCGCCGGCCATGCCACGACGGTCTTCGAAAAGAGTGACCGCATCGGCGGCCTGCTCCGCTACGGCATCCCCGACTTCAAGATGGAGAAACACCTTATCGACCGCCGCGTGGCGCAGATGGAGGCCGAGGGGGTCATCTTCCGCACAAATATGGAGATCGGCGTCTCGGTCTCGGTGCAGCGGCTGCTGGACGATTACGACGTGCTGGTCATGGCCGGCGGGGCAGAGAACCCCCGCGACCTGGAAATCACCGGCCGTGAGCTGGACGGCATCCATTTCGCCATGGATTTCCTGGTTCAGCAGAACAAGCGCAACGCCGGCGACGACGAACTGCGCGCCGCGCCCACCGGCGCCATCTCGGCCACGGGCAAGCATGTGGTGGTGATCGGTGGCGGCGACACCGGTTCCGACTGCATCGGCACCTCCAACCGCCATGGGGCGGCCTCGGTCACCCAGCTTGAAATCATGCCCGAGCCCCCGGCTCGGGAGAACAAGTTCATGACCTGGCCGGACTGGCCGCTGAAGCTGCGCACCTCTTCGAGCCACGAGGAGGGCTGCGAACGCGACTTCGCCGTGGCCACCAAGCGGGCCATCGGCTCCAACGGCAAGATCGAGGCCCTGGAGTGCGTGCGGATGGAGTGGGCGCCGGGCGCCGACGGCCGTCAGGTGCTGAAGGAAGTCGAGGGCAGCGCGTTCCAGCTGAAGGCCGACCTGGTCCTGCTGGCCATGGGCTTCGTCTCGCCCAAGCATAACGCCTTCACCGAACAGGCTGGTGTCGAGAGCGACCCGCGCGGCAACGTGAAAGCTCCCGTCACCGACTACAAGACCTCGACGCCCAACATCTTCTCGTGCGGCGACATGCGGCGCGGCCAGTCCCTGGTGGTCTGGGCGATCCGCGAGGGCCGTCAGTGCGCCCAGGCGGTGGACGCCTTCCTGATGGGCGCGAGCAAGCTGCCGCGTTAGGGCGACCTACCGTCCGGGCAGGTTGTTGACGTCGTCGAGCTGATCTGCGGCGCGGGCGGCGGTGTCGACCGCGTAGTCGCGCAGGATGTCATTGTCTCCCTCTGCGGCGTAGCGCTGGTGCAGAGCCAGCGACTCCTGCTGGATGCGGCGCTGCTGGGCGATGTAGGCGTCGTCGAAATCCTTGCCGCTCTTGTGAGTGAGGGCGTCCATCATCGCCGACTTCACATCGTCGCCAGATGGAGAACTCGGCGGCGGGACATTGGCCTCGTCGGCGGCGGTCAACAGGGCGTTGGTGGTCATGGTTCCGCTATCGATAAGCCGCTCGGCCAGATCCCTCACCGCCGGGTTCTTCGACCTGGCCAGGGCCAGCTTGCTGGAGGTGACCTCGAAGGCGTCGGCCGCGAAGGCCTCGTCCACGTAGGACGCGGCGTCCGTGGGGGTCGGGGTGGGCCGATTGGCCGTGCTGAGCAAAGGCTGGGCGATGGCCGTGCCGGCGCAGGCGAGGGCGGCGACACAGGTCGCGGTGACAAACCAACCACGCATGGGGTTTCCTTCCGTTCAGGGGCGAACTGAAGAGCGGAACCGGCGTGGAGCCGCGAAGTTCCGCCTTCTCTAGGGTGCGCGCTGGTAGACCTTGATGAGTGCGCCTGGCTGGACAGCCTTCCAGCCTGTAGCCGGCATGGCATGATCACCTTGGACAATCACGGTTTCAACGGTTCCGAGTTGGGCGGTGTCGACGGGCAGGCCAGGCGCGACCAGTTTCATGGTCGGCCGTCCCTCGAGACGCAGGAACAGACAGTTGGCCGAATTGGCGTCATCGAAATAGGCCACCACAGGTCCCGGTTTGTCACGAGCCAGCAGCCGAGCCCCGCCGATCTCCAACCCCAGGACCTGGCGGGCGGGCATGATGTCCCGCACCCAGGCCTCGTCGAAGACGGAAGAGAGCAGGGCCAGCGCCGCGAAATACCCCTGCCAGACCCGTACCGTCGGGATCGCCGTTAGCATCAAGCGGATAGTCAGCAGGCTTGCGGCCACCGAGAGCATGAAGATCGGTGGGGTGAAGTTAAATGGCCACCTCTCCATGCTGGGGCGGTAGAAGGCCGACATCGCCGTGGAGTCCCACGGGAACACCATCACCCCGGTCAGCAGGCAGACGATCAGCAGGGCCAGCCCCAGGGCCATAACGTCGGCCGCGACGTTGCGGGCGAGCCGAACCTGGTCCCAGCGCTGAATAGCGGGGGCCGCCGTAAGCCAGATTAGCGGAACGAAGAACTCGAAATAGCGGCCCCATAGCCGCCCGGTCTCGGCGGGGCCCAACGCTAGGGCTTTGACGGCGAAGAGGCCCACCATGGCCACCGTCGCAAGCAGAGCAAAGAGGGTCAGCAGGAAAGCGAGGTCCGCGCCGGCGAGCCGGAATTGGGATCGCTCCCGCCACCGGCGCCGGCCGATGTCGGCCACGCCGGCCAGGATAGGGACGCCGGCGAGCAACGCCACCGTGGCGATTGAGACGGTCAGGGCCTTGAGCCCCGACCTGATGGCCTCCACTCCCGCCTTTGCCGACAGCGTGTCAGCGTAGAAGCCGTTGCCGAAGAAGAACAACGCGTTGGCGGGGGGCTTTCCATCGAGGTTGGCGACTAAGTTGCCCAACAGCAGGAATGCGGCCAGGAATATCGACAGGCGGCTTGCTAGCTGCTTCAGATGGAGGCGGCCGTCCACCAGGCCGTCGGCGACGATCAGGGCCGCGACTGCGGCGACCACCGCCGCGCCATGCGGCTTTATCAGCACCAACCCAGCCGCCAGCAGACCGGTCAGGGCGGCATGGGACAGCGGCCTGGTCCTCCAGAAGCGCGCGGTCACCCAGATGATCAAACCCAGCAGTCCGACATACCAGCCCTCCGGCAGGGCGGTGACCACAAAACGGTGGTAGGGGAAGATCAGGGCGAGCAACAGGAAAGCCCACCGATCCTGGGGTGTCAGGTCCACGCGCACCGCGCGGTAGGTCAAGGCCAAGCCGCCGAAATAGGCCAGGGTTCCCAGCACACGGGCGACTTCCAGCACCGAAGGCGTCAGGTGGCCAAGGCCGCGTAGGATCGCCAGGAAGACAGTATTGTCGATCTCGGCCACCTGCGGGGCCAGGGCGGGATGGGCCTCAAGCAGGGGGCCGAACAGGGCGCGGATCAGATAGGCGCCTTCGTCGCCGCCATAGAGCGGCAGGTCGAAGGCTAGCCGCGGTAAATAGGCCGCCAACACCAACAGAGCGGCGAGCGCTGGCAAGGCGATGGCCAGCACCGAGCCAACACGCCCAACGGCGTGCTGTGTCTGACCCCACTTCGACATTCCCGATTCCACGCGAACCCACCAGGGCGCTACCTGACATTGCGTAACTGAGAGATACAAGCGTTGCCGTGGACTTTCCAACGGCGTCTATTCCGCGCTCGCCCCAGATGGCAAGGGTGGCTATGTCGGAGTCATGATCGCCAAGCTCCTCCTCGCCGCCGGCCTCAGTCTCGCGGCCTTCGCAGCCCAGGCCGCTGAGCCGTCCTATGTGGTCTATCGCGGCGCCAGTGTCATCGATGGGACAGGCTCTGGCCCCACAGCGCCCATGAGCATCCTGGTGAAGGGCGAGCGGATCGAGAAGGTCTGGGACGCCTCGCTGCTGGCGCTGAAGCTGCCGGCCGACACGAGGGTGGTGGACGTCTCGGGCCTCTACGCCCTACCGGGTCTGATCAACAGCCACGAGCATCTGGCCACCCCGCCGGTGCGCGCCTTTGCGCAAGCCCAGCTCAAGCGTGACCTCTACGGCGGCGTCACCGGCGTCCGCGACATGGCCGACGACCTGCGACTGGTGGGGGCCTGGCCCGCGAAACCAGGATCGGCGCGATCCCGGGGCCGGACATCTACTACGCCGCCCTGATGGCGGGACCGGAGTTCTTCGAGGACCCCCGCACCCACGCCGTCACCGCCGGCGCCGTTGCTGGACACGCCCCCTGGATGCAGGCCATCGAGGCCCAGACCGATCTGGTGCAGGCCGTCGCCATGGCGCGTGGCACGGGGGCCTCGGCCATCAAGATATATGCGGACCTGTCGGGTGATCTGGTGAAGGCCATCACCGCCGAGGCCCATCGTCAGGGCATCCCGGTCTGGGCGCATGGCGCGGTCTTCCCGGCCAGCCCGCAGCAGGTGCTGGACGCCCGCGTCGACGCCGTCAGCCACGTCTGCATGCTGGCCTA